>JAYUJV010000114.1:0-10033 GCA_043764975.1 Saprospirales bacterium | reverse complement strand
TAAAAGCCATACCTGCGCGCCAAGGCCCAAGCGTATGCGAACTTGATGGCCCAATACCTATTTTGAAAATATCGAAAATTGAAATGACTTCTTTTTGCATCATTGATGTTGTTTATTTAGTTTGGTTCGTAAATGTATAAAAAAAGACCAACGAAATGATAAATTTTTTAGTTAAATATTATTTTTATAAATTAATATATTTTACTTTTACATGATATATAAAAAAATAACTATGTTTCGGATTAATATTTGTAGCCTAAATATTTTATTTTTTAAAAATATGTATCTATTTTTACATCAAATACGTATAACGATATGATTACTTATGTAATAAAGTGATTAAAAGGTGTTTTCTAAATCCTCGAATAGCGTTATTCAAACTTCATAACAATATGATTATCATTCATTTATGCGTAATCATACTTGTTCAAAATGTGAATATTGTACAAAATAATTAGTTTTTTGTACTTATTATATTATATAAATATTTTATTTAATCCATACCAAAAATTTAGTTTTTAACCATAAAGCTATGTTTTTTGGGAACAATCAACGAAAAAAAGCACGTATGAGATTCAAAACACATCTACTTGTATTCGTTATGTTATTGAGCTGTGCCGTGAGCCACGCCCAATATAACATTCACTGGACATTGTTCGATATGTCGCCCTTATCCTTGAATCCCGCTAAGACTGGTGCTTACGAAGGCACATTCCGTGTTGGTGGTATATACCGCGATCAAGATAATTTTATTGGAGGTGCAAAAGGCTACCGCACACCACTCATTTTTGCTGATGCACCACTTATATGGATGCGCAAGAAAAAAGACTGGATTGGTGTAGGTGGAATGTATTACTCCGATAAATCTGGCTCTTTGGGCTTAGGTCAAACGTTCGGTGCATTTTCAGCAGCTTATCACTATACTGTAAATAAGCAAAGTTACTTGTCGCTCGGTTTCCAAATCGGAAGCGGAGGTCGCTCGGTTGATTTGACTGGCAAAGAAATCTTTACAACAGATTTTAACACGACAACACAGTCGGCAAGTGCCGTAGATCGTACTGCTTTCAATACTGACAAAAAAGCTAACTTCGTAGATCGTACAATCGGATTGGCTTATACGACAAAGATTGACAAAAAGACAAAATTGAATGTAGGTATTGCATTTGCGCACTTAGGCAAAGTAAAATATGGTATCAATAAAACTGGTACGCAAGCCTTGTTGCCACTCATGACGACTGTTCATGCAGAGGTAACTCGCCAAATCACAAAAAAGATTGGTTTTGCGCCACAGTTAATGTATCGCACTACGGCAAAGGCTCAAGAGCTGAATATCCAAGCAATAGGTACTTATGACATGAAACCAGACGATGCCAAAAGTCCAATCCTTAGAGGTGGTTTAGGCTACCGTGTATTCGGTAACGATTTGCAAATTTTGTTGGGTGCAGACTTGAAAAACAACTGGCGTATTGCTGCATCTTACGACATCGAAACTTCGGGACTTCGTAATGCAAAAACAGCTAATGGTTTTGAATTAGGCGTGTGGTACACCGCAAAAATATACAAGAAACCTACTGTGAAAACAGTTATCTATTGTCCGCGTTACTAATTTTAGTAGCATTTATTTTATAACAAAATGAATATATATTATATGGTGTCGTTTTTAATTAAAAATTAAAAATGCCTTTATGTTCATTTTGTTTTATTTACAACTATTTCACTATCTGAATAATCATATATTTTATGAAAAAAATATTTATTATATTTTCAATATTGGCAAGTGCAGCGTCTATCATAGCACAACCGCTATCGGGTAAATATACTCGCGACATAAAAATTGCTACTGCTGACGAAGAACTAGACAGAAACAATTGGCACGAAGCCATAAAATGGTACGACGAAGCCTACAAAGAAGAAAAAACACAAGATCTTGCTTACAAGATGGGTTTGTGCTACTTGGCTGGTCGTGATTACGATAAGGCGCAACGTTATTTTTCGCAAGTGGATCGTAAGGACAAAACCAACGACTATCCAGATGTACAATTGCGTTTAGCGCAAGCCATGAAAAGCAACAGTAAATATGATGAAGCCATCACTGAACTAGAGGCTTTTATTACAGAAACTGAGGATATGGCCTTGAAAAATATAGCTAAAAACGAATTAAAAGGCGCTCAATTAGCAAAAACGTTAAAGATAGCTGACAACCTTGTCGTAAAGAATACAGGTCCAGATATCAATATGGCTCAACCTGATATTTCTCCAATATTTGGTGCAAACGAAAACGAAATGTATTACTCATCATATCGCAAAGGTACGCCTGTGGCGCTTGATGGCAAAGATGTATTCGAGTTCAAAATCTATAAAGCAACTAGACAAGGGGAAAGTTTTGGCTCACCGCAAGAGTTAGGTCAGCAAATCAACCGTCAAGGTTTTAGTACAAGTTGCCCAAGTATCAACTCTGCGGGTACGATGATGTACTTTACGCGTATGTCTTACTTAGGTAATTTACCTTATGAGTCAAAAATCTACTCTTCAAAAAAAGAAGGTAATGATTGGGGTGCAGCGTCAGAAGTCATCAGCGTTAATGGTGCTTTTATGACCAAACACCCAGCTTCTGGCGAGTTATTTGGTAAAGAAGTGTTGTTTTTTACCTCTAACCGCGATGGTGGTCAAGGTGGTTATGACCTTTATTATGCTACAAAATTAGCTGACGGCTCTTTCGACTTCCCTGTCAATCTTGGTGCAGCCATCAACACACCTGGCGACGAAGTAACACCTTTTTATCAAGACGGAAAATTATACTTTAGTTCAGCAGGTCACCCAGGCATTGGTGGTTTGGATATATTCTCTACCACTTGGAATGGCACGACTTGGAGCGCACCATCAAATTTAGGAATGGGTTACAACTCTCCTCAAGACGATCAAAGTTTTGTGGTTACTAAAGATGGTTATCAAGGCTTTTTGGTATCGAATCGCCCTGGTGCAATGGTGTTGAAAGGCGAAAACCTAAAAACTTGTTGCGATGACGTATATGCTTTCAATATCGAAAAAACAAAAGTAAACCTTTTGGCAACTGTATTTGATGGCAAAAAAGCATTGACTGGTACAAATATGCAAGTCATAGAAATGACGAATAATAGAGCTGGTAAAACAGATGTAAAATCGAATGACAAAGCGAACAACTACGATTATCCTTTGTCGTTTCAGACTTCATACATGATTATCACGAGCAAAGACGGTTATTATCCAGATACAACGTATTTCAATACCTTAGATTTGGTAAAGACAACAACGCTCGAAAAGAAAATCAACTTGAAAGTAAAGCCAGCTGATCCTAAGTTTGTGTTGTTGAAGACAAAGCAAGCTGTAAAAAAAGGAGAAGCAATCCGTTTGAACAATATTTATTATGATTATGATAAAGCAGAAATTCTACCAGATGCAGAAGGCGATTTGAATTACTTGAGTAACATCATGAAAACATATCCTGACCTCATCGTAGAAGTTTCGTCGCATACGGACTCGCGTGGTAACGATGGTTACAACGAAAAACTATCTCAACGTCGTGCAGATTCAGCTGTAAAGTATTTGACAGAAAAAAGTGGTATCACGCGTGAGCGTCTTTCGCCAAAAGGTTACGGCGAATCACAAGTCTTGAACCGTTGTATAAATGGTGTGAAAGATTGTACGGACGAAGAACACCGTTTTAATCGTCGTACAGAGTTTAAGATTATTGGTGGTGCAACCGAAAAAGAAGTATTCATTGATAAAGAAGAAGCAAAAAAATGGTCTGAATTGACACCTGAGCAAAAGAAAATTGCCATTCCAATTTCTGAGCAAGATTACAATAAACGTATAACAAATAAAAACTAAAATTTAGTTTTTCATACATATTTTTGAAGGCTTATGACAACATTGTCATAAGCCTTTTTTGTATATGTAATCTCAAGAACCCTCGATTTTAATACATTTAACTATATTTTCTTAATAAAATCGTTAATTTGTGACAAGTTAGACAAAAAAATAGTGTTTTCTAATAAATGTTTTTTTAGTTTTGAAATATTAATTTGTGACATGGTAAATACTTAATGATAGTTAAATATTTAATAATAATTAAATATTTTTTTAGTTTCAAAATTATATTTTTTTAGTTTTATTTTAAAAAAAAGTAACTTACCTCTTTACAAGTTCATCTTTTTTACCGTATATTTGTATTATTATTGAGCAAAAGACTTACTATTCCCTCCTTCAACCGTTTGCTAAAGCAACAATAACCAAATAAAAAATTCCCCCTTATATAATTGTTATCACAATTTTTTTTAAATTAAATCATTCAAGAATTTAGTTATGAAGGGTCTTCAACTATCAAAAATCTTACTTATTTGTGCTACGTTTTCATTGTTCATTTTGTCATCTTGTCGAAATGATGTTAAATTGACGCCAAAGTCAGTTGCCGAATACGATCACAGTGTTATCACAGAATGGAACAATATGTTCTTAGAAACAGAGCGTTATGCCACAGGCTATCGCCCAGGCCCAGCCCCTCGTGCATTGGCCTATATCGGATTGGCTAACTATGAAGCTTGTGTAAGCGGTATGGACAAACACAAATCAATTGCCTACAACTATCCCGATTTGAAATTACCAGCTATATCATTAGGCACAGAATATCACTGGCCTACGGTCGTGAATGCTTGCAACGGATTCTTAATGACTCGTTTTTTTACGAGTATGGAAGCTACAAAATTTCAGAAAATATTAGATCTCGAAAAATCTTTATACGCTAAGTATGAAGCCGAAGTAGCGAGCGATGTTTTGAATCGCTCAAAACAATACGGACAAGCCGTGGCATCAGCAGTTTGGGAATGGTCGAAAACCGATACTTATGGCCACGAGGCTTATTTAGATCCTTTCGGAACGTATGATTGGAAATCAAAATTCAAGACCGATGGAGACTGGATTCCTTCTAGTCCGAACGGTAAACCAATGTTTCCGAATTGGGGCAAAGTACGCCATTTCGCTATCAGTGACGCTGATCGCTTATGTCGTCCGCCATTGAAATACAGTACAGACAAAAACTCTTCGCTTTATGTACAAGCGCTCGAAGTATATAGCCAAAACACTCCAACAATAAGCTACGAAAGCGAATGGATAGGCGAATTTTGGAGTGATGACTTGGTAGGGCTTACCTTTAGTCCAGGCCCACGTTGGATAGCCATTGCACAGCAAGTATGTGATCGCGAAAAAAGTTCACTCGAAATCGCCTTATTATGCAATGCAAAAGTAGGCTTGGCTATAAATGATGCAGCAGTAGCTTGCTGGTACTCAAAGTATCAATATAATGTAGAGCGTCCAGTCACATATATCAATCGCGTAATTGATTCTAAGTGGAAACCAGCTTTGACCAATCCATTGACTGGTGCAACTGGTATCACGCCATCGTTCCCAGCTTATCCGTCTGGTCACTCTACTATGGGTGGTGCAGCGGCAGAAGCCTTGGCCAGCGTATTCGGATATGCTTATGCCATGACGGATTATTGCCACAAGGGTCGTACAGAGTTTGAAGGCACACCACGCTCATTCGATAGTTTCAAGGAAATGGCAGATGAGAACGGCATATCTCGCATACCACTCGGTGTTCATTTCCGCATGGATTGTCAAGAAGGCGTTCGTTTAGGCGAAGTTTGCGGCCGTAAAGTCAATCAAATGGCTTGGAATAGATAATTTTTTATTAAAAAAGATAAAAAAATCCCTACATGAAAAATTGTGTAGGGATTTTTTGTTTTAATCACAAAGCTGACAGCGTTTTAAACGCTGTCAGCTTTTAGGAAAGTATGAAACCAAAAGCATTTTGGTATTAATACAACTAATTGTACTTCGTGTTTTGTACTTTTCGCTTATCTTTGTTTTTGGAATTATGGGTTAAAAGTTATAGAACACGTTACCGACACCTTTAAGGTGTCGGTAACGTAGTAAACGTAACAAATCCGTTTTTTTTTAAGACTTCCGTCAAATAATTAATTGAGAAACATGAAGTTCAAAATCAATATTGCTTTTATACTTATTAGCATCATCAAACTTTCTGTAATAGATGCGCAAACGAATTTGTTGAGTTTGGACGAAGCCATCAAGATGGCTGTACAAAACAGCTACGATATACAATTGGTCAAAAACGACCTCGTTTCGGCGCGCCTCAACGATACGCGCGCCAATGCAGGTATGTTGCCACGTGTGAATGCTGGATTGAGCGACAACCTCGGCAACAGCAGCATATATCAAAAATTAGCGAATGGCAACGAGATACAACGTAATTTTGCCTTCAATAATGGTCTAAATGCCAATGTATCAGCTACTTATACCTTGTTCGATGGCTACCGAATGTATGCCACAAAACAACGCCTTTCAGAACTCGTAAAACTCGGTGAAATAAATGCCAAAACTCAAATCCAGAACACCATTGCCACTGTAAGTGTAGCGTACTACGATGTAGTGCGACAGCAGCAGCAATTGCGCATCACAGATACGCTCATGGCCGTAACGAGTGAGCGCATGCGATTGGCCAATGCTCGATTCGAGATTGGCACTGCGCCAAAGATGGATTTATTGCAAAGTAAAGTAGATCTCAATGTCTTGAAATCCAACCGATTGCGCCAAGTAGGGAATTTACAGAACGCAAAAGCAAGCCTTAATTTACTACTACAACGTTTGCCTGGCTTGAACTTTGAGGTCAATAACGAAATTTTGCTATCGGCACTCAACGTACAAGACGTGGAGCAAGCCATTCAGAAAAATAATGGCACTTTGCAAGCCATTGCACAACGAAAACAAATACTCAGTACTTCGCGTAAAGAAATCAGCGCAGGCCGATTGCCAACCGTTTCGCTCAATGGTGCTACGGTTTATAACCTCAACAATGCACAAGCTGGCTTTACGTTAGTCAATAGAAACGTTGGTTTCAATGTCGGTTTTTCGGCAACCATGCCTTTGTACGATGCAGGAAACATCAAACGACAAGAAGCTTTGACGGACATCGAAATGCAGAATCGGCAGATAGAATATGACCGACAGCAAGCGGCGTTGATGTTGCAAGTCAATCGTCAGTTTACAGAATATACGGTAGCGCGCGAGCAAATACGCATAGAAGAAAGCAATTTGCCCTTGATAGAAGAGAATTTGACGATTGCCATAGCGCGTTTCAAGCTAGGGCAAAGTATGAATATACTCGAAATAAAAGAAATTCAACGCCAATACGAAGACTCTTTTAATAGAAGTATCAATGCACGTTATAACGCGAAATTAGTCGAAATCGAATTGGCGCGGATTAGTCAGTGAGCTTATATTGTAGTGCAGAAGGGTTTGCCTTTTTAGGTATTAAAAATAAATATCGAATATCGAAGTTGAATATCGAATATCGAATATCTATATGATGTGTTTAGTGTTTCTTATATGGGGCTTTGCACTGTTCGATATTCAATATTCCTTGTTCAATATTCGATATTTGATAAAATGAGGTAACAATAGATACTTTGATAAAGTCATTCCAAACGGTATCAGCGTTCAAAACGACAACTTTATAATTGTTTTAGCGCTTTATAAGCGCTTTTTGCTTTGCAAATACAATTCTACATCGCTCATGGTTTCTTTGAGCGCATTTGCAAACTTGATTTGGCGTTGTGCCGCTTTATTTTTTGTGAAAGGCTTGACTTCAATGAAATCAAGTTGTTTTAGTAAATCAAGTAAAATATTCTTTTTTGAACTATCTTTTATTTCTACAATCAATTGTTCCATGTTAATATTTTCATACAAATATATTATTTTTTAATATGTTTTCAAAAAATATTCTCTCCTATTTTTAATATATATTAAATAAACAAATATTAATTTTTTAAAATGAAAAAAAATATATCTTTTTTACTCTTTGCAGTACTTTTTTTTGGTTTTTCTTGTAAAAACACGCCTAAAATGGAAAACAAAACAACGACAACAAGTAGCGAAACGGATAAAAAATGGTGGAAAGAAGCCATTGTCTATCAGATTTATCCACGCTCTTTCAAGGACTCGAATGGCGATGGCATTGGCGATTTGAAGGGCATTACGTCTAAGTTGGATTACATCAAAAGCCTTGGGATTGATTGCGTTTGGCTCAATCCGATTTTTGCTTCGCCGAATGACGACAACGGTTACGATATTTCAGATTATCGTGGCATTATGAAGGATTTTGGAACAATGGAAGATTTTGATGCGCTGCTAAAAGGTATGCACGAACGCGGTATAAAAGTCGTCTTGGATTTGGTCGCAAACCATTGTAGCGATGAACACAATTGGTTCAAAGAGTCGCGTAAATCTCGTGACAATCCGTACCGTGATTATTTCCACTGGAAAAATGCGGAAAACGGAAAACCAAACGCTCGTACAAGTTTTTTCGACATAAACAACGATGCGTGGAAACTCGACAAAGCGACAAATGCGTATTATTTGCATTATTTTTCGCAAAAACAACCTGATTTGAACTGGGAAAACCCGAAAGTGCGTAAAGAGATTTTCGATATGATGAACTTTTGGTTCGATAAAGGCATTGACGGTTTTCGTATGGACGTGATTTCGATTATCTCGAAAGACACGACTTTTCCGCCTATTCCTGAAAAATATGCGAGCGACGCTTTCAAGTGGTACGCCGAAGGTCAAGGTGGTCGCACGCACGATTATTTGAAAGAAATGTACGCCCAATCTTTGAGCAAATACAACGTGATGAGCATTGCAGAAGGTGCTGGCGTGAGCGCGGAAACGGCCTTGGATTACGTGGACGAAGACCGCAAAGAGTTGAATATGCTCTATCATTTTGAAGGCGTAGATTACGGTTATGTGAAAGGAAAATTCAAAACGCCTGAGCCTGACGGCTACAAATTACCTGGTTTTAAGGAGATTTATAGCAAATGGGACAACGTTTTTGCAAAAAAAGGTTGGGGAACGATTTACCTCGGCAATCACGATCAGCCGCGTATGCTCACGCGTTGGGGCAACGATACGCCTGAGTTCCGCGAGGCTTCGTCAAAGATGCTGACTACGTTTTTGATGACGATGCGCGCCACGCCTTACTATTATTTTGGCGACGAACTTGGCATGAGCAACATCAAGTTTGACAACATCAGCGACTACCGCGACATCGAGTCACTTACAGCTTTTGAAAGAGAAAAAAAGAAAGGCAAAGCAGGCGATTTGAAAGGCTTGATTGAGGCGCAAAAAATTGGCGCAAGGGATAATGGTCGCACGCCTTTTCAATGGGACGCTACGGCAAACGCTGGTTTTTCGACAGCGAAACCTTGGCTCAAAACAAACCCTAACTACTTGACTATCAACGTAGAAGCGCAAGAAAAAGACCAAAATTCTATCTTGAATTATTTCCGCGCTATGGTCAAATTGCGTAAAAGCGAACCGACTTTGGTGTATGGGAAATACACGCTTTTGGACAAAGAAAACCCGAATGTATATAGCTACACAAGAGAATACAATGGCAAAAAATTGTTGATTTTGTTGAATTTTAGTAAAAATACAGCATCGGCAAATACTGGTTTGGACATTAGCAAAGCAAAGATTTTAATCAATAATTGTAGTGATTTTGAGAAAAATGGTGCGTTGAAAGCGTATCAGGCCGTGGTGTTGGAATTCTAGGATTTTTTGATTCAAAAAATTTGAATAATCAAAAAAAAGTTGTAACTTTATGTAAACTAAAAATATATCATAATGTATAACGTAATAGATAAGGACAATAAAATTATCACGACCGATGAAGTTTTGCATCCTGGTGAAGTGATTGATATGGAATTGGAAGCGAGAGGTTTGAAAAAAGGTATTTTTGCAAACCAACTCAATATCAAGCCAGTTTACTTGCGCGAAATATTGCAAGGAAAACGGAATGTAAATGCTATGCTTGCACTAAAATTGGAACAAATTTTAAGTATAGAAGCTGGTTTTTGGCTTCGACTTCAAAATGACAACGATTTGGCTATTGCTCGACAAACAATAAGTTTAGCTGCATAAT
>JAYUJV010000113.1:0-1285 GCA_043764975.1 Saprospirales bacterium | reverse complement strand
TTACGATTCTAATTAAAAAAAAATACCTATTTTCTATGAAAATATATAAATCATATAAACCGTTTGCCCTCGAATGTGGTCAGACGCTTGCCGAACTCCAAATCGCTTATCACATTTATGGCAACTTGAATGAAGAGCGCAACAACGTCATTTGGATTGCGCACGCACTGACAGCCAATTCGGACGCGGCAGATTGGTGGAGTGGACTAGTGGGTGAAGGTAAATTGTTAGATCCCAAAAAATATTTTATAGTTTGCGCCAATATGCTCGGCTCAAGTTATGGCGCGACCAACGCAAACTCAATAGACCCTAAAACTAAAGAGCGATATGGAAAAAATTGGCCAATCATTACGGTTCGAGATATGGTGGCTTCACATGATATATTGTGTAAGTATCTGAATATCAATAGTATATATTTAGGAATTGGAGGCTCAATGGGCGGTCAGCAAATCTTAGAATGGAGTATTAGTAACCCCGATTTATTCGAGAATACCTGTCTTTTGGCGAGTGCAGCAAGGGCTTATCCTTGGAGTATTGCCATCAACGAAAGTCAGCGTATGGCATTGCATGCGGATCAGACTTTATACTTGGACACTAAAAATGCAGGCCATGCAGGTATGCAAGCGGCGCGTTCTATGGCCTTGATTTCGTATCGAAACTATGTAACTTACAACAAATCTCAACAAGATTTGACAGATGAAATCGGAAATTATCGCGTCACCTCATATCAACAATATCAAGGTTTGAAGTTGAGTCGTAGATTTTTAGCATTGAGTTATTTGTCGATTTTGCATAGCATGGATTCGCACAATGTCGGTCGCAATCGTGGTGGAATCCAGAATGCGCTTGGTTTGGTGCGCTGCAAAACTTTGGTAATCGGTATCGAATCCGATAATTTATATCCCATAAACGAGCAAGTAGAATTGGCTAATTATATCCCCAATTCGACTTTGAAAATAATTGAAAGCCCTTACGGACACGATGGGTTTTTGATCGAAAACGAGCAAATACAAACAGTTATAAGCCGTTTTTTGTCACCTAAAAAAGTAACAAATAATAATTTGTTCAATAACAATTTTCAAAAAAAATTACAAAGAGTCTGATTGGTTTTAATTAAAGAAATTAAGAAATTAAAATAATTAAGGAAATATAAAATGCCGATTATTAGTGTTTTATGATTTGTAATTAAAAAATTTAGTAAAAAAATGAGTTCAATTTCTAAAAAAATCTACCAAATTACTTGCCCAATATCTGCCGAAAAAGTTGATGAAGATGTGGTGCGATT
>JAYUJV010000112.1:0-10191 GCA_043764975.1 Saprospirales bacterium | reverse complement strand
ACGAAATCCGAACTGGAAACCAAGCGATGTACATTTTTATCATCTCGCTGATGTTCGTTTATTTGGTGTTGGCCGCGCAATACGAAAGTTTCGTTTTACCATTGCCAATCTTACTTTCATTGCCAGTCGGGATATTTGGTGCGTTCTTTTTCTTAGCCGTTTTTGGTCTTGAAAACAATATTTATGCTCAAATTGCAATGGTAATGTTGATCGGTATTTTGGGTAAAAATGGTGTATTGATCGTCGAGTTTGCAGTGCAAAGACACAAAGCTGGGCTTTCAGTTTTTGATGCAGCCATCGAAGGCGCGGTCGCACGTTTACGTCCCATTTTGATGACTTCATTTGCCTTTATTGCAGGTTTGATTCCGTTGGTATTTGCCTCTGGTCCAGGCGCAATCGGTAACAGAACCATTGGTTCGGCAGCAGCTGGCGGTATGGTGTTCGGAACTGTTTTTGGCGTGTTGATCATTCCTGGATTGTATTACATTTTTGCAAAAATGTCAGAAAAAACAGTATTAGTTGAAAATGCAGAAGAAGAACCTTTGGTAAAAGATATAATAAATGATTTAAGTTAAATAATTGATTATTAATTATTTATAAATATTATTTTATTTAAAATAAACAAGAAAAAGGATTTTTTAAGTTAAAAATAAAAATGAAATTAATAAATAAAATAAATATAATTGCGCTCTTGTGTTTGGTTATTTTTGCAACAAGTTGTAAGCAATATACGCGATTGCAAGATAAATATCAGCAGAAATTTACGCCAGTGGCGAGTAAAAACACAAAGGCAATTCCAGCGACTTTCAATGAATCGAAAGACAGTTTGAGCGCAGCGAATATAAAATGGAAGGACTTTTTTGAAGACAAAAATCTATCAAGTTTGATAGACATTGCACTCCAAAATAACCTCGAATTGATGATGACTTTGCAAGACATTGAACTGGCTCGCAACCAAATAAAATTGAGAGAAAGTTTCTTGTTGCCAACCACATCAGTCGGTATTGGTACAGGTGTCGAAAAGGTCGGATTATATACGAGCCAAGGTGCGGGTGATGCTTCGGCCGAAATTAGACCAGGTCAAAAAGTACCTGAAATATTAGGCGATTTTCAACTCGGTATTCGTTCAAGTTGGGAAATTGATGTGTTCAAAAAGTTTAGAAATGCGAAGAAAGCGGCCTTAGCAAGATTTTTGGCAACCGTAGAAGGCAAAAATTTTGTGGTCACGAATTTAGTAGCCGAAATCGCTAATTCATACTACGAATTATTGGCACTCGACAACCAATTGGACATTATAAAAGAGACAATTGTATTGCAAAAAAACGCTTTGGAAATCGTAAAAATCCAAAAAGAAGCAGCTGTTGTTACCGAATTAGCGGTCAAAAAATTTGAAGCAGAAGTACTCAATTCTCAAAGTTTAGAGTTCGATATTCAGCAACAAATAAAGGAAAACGAAAACAAAATTAACTTTTTGCTCGGCCGTTTCCCACAAGCGATTCCACGCGACAAATCGACATTCAATACAGTATTGCCCAAGCAAGTAAAAGAAGGTATTCCGTCACAATTATTGGGAAATCGACCTGACATAAAGCAAGCCGAATTGCAGTTATTTGCGACGGATTGTAACGTAAAAGTCGCATTAGCAGAGTTTTATCCTTCGTTTAATATTTCGGGTTCTTTGGGTTTTCAAGCCTTCAAACCACGCTTTTTGTTGAATACGCCACAGTCAATCATGTTCGGTTTACTCGGCGATTTGGCGGCGCCAGTTATCAATCGAAAGGCGATTGAAGCTGAGTTTAGCAATGCAAAAGTGGAACAAGTGACCGCAATGTTCAACTACCAAAAGACGATTCTGAATGGTTACGTAGAAGTATCGAACGAGTTATCGAATATTCAAAACCTACAAAAATTGTACGACATCAAAAATAAAGAAGTAGAAGCGCACGTAAAAGCAATCGACATTTCAAACGACTTATTCAAGTCCGCACGTGCCGATTATTTTGAAGTCTTGCTCACACAACGCGATGCTCTCGCTTCAAAACTCGAACTCACCGAAGCCAAAAAACGACAGTTCAATGCCGTCGTGAATGTATATCGAGCCTTGGGTGGTGGTTGGAAATAAATTAAGTTAAAAAAAATAAGTCATTGATAATCAATGACTTATTTTTTTTGTTTGGATTTTTAATTGTAGGTTCATATTATTTTTTGTCATTAAATTGCGTATTTAATAATTTTGACGTATATTTGTTTATGAAAAAGAAAAATATTTCGAAAGATGCAAATCAGTACGATAAAATTGTTCGAGAAAATCTTGAGCAAGTATTTATTCCATTCATTGTCAAACAATTAGGAATTGAACTAACTGTTGAAGAGATACTACCTGACAAACTCCATACGACTGAAGAAAGAGAAATGGATTTGTTAATTAGAATCAAAAATAATGAAAGTAAAACATCTTTGCTTCATGTTGAATTCCAAAGTAAGCCTGATTATAATATGATTTGGAGAATGGCGGAATATCATGGAATGATAGTAAGAAAATATCAATTGCCTATAAAACATTTTGTGATTGATTTAGATGAGGCCAATTCTAATATCAAAACATCAATTGATGAAGATTTGATATTTCGAGGTTTCGAGATTATCAAATTGCACAATATTTTTTATGAAAAAATGATTTCCTCTCAAATTCCTGCTGAAATAATTTTAGCAATTTTAGGAGATTTTGGTAAGATTAAACCTGAAATTATCATAAAAAAAATAGCTAATCGGTTAATTGAAGTAAGTAAAAGTGATGCTGAATTAAAAAAATACGTTGCTCAATTAAATATTTTATCAAGACTTCGTAATTTACAAGATTTAATAACCCAAACAATTTCTAAAAATATGCCAATTACATTTGATTTTGAAAATGATAGTATTGCCAAAGAAGCAATCAATAGAAAAGACAAAAGAAATGTTGAAAAAATATTGATGATGACAACATTGAGCCCAATCGAAATTTCTATCATTCTTGATGTAGAGGAAAATTTTGTGTATGAAATCAAGAACGAAATTGAAAAAAAGAAAAGTTCAAAATAAAAATAAATTTATTTCAAAAAATAAGTCATTGATTATCAATGACTTATTTTTTTTGCTTAATTCAAAACAAAAATTGTATATTTGTAGCTTGTTTTTAAATATATTTAAAATAAAATTTTTAAAATCTTAATTTTAAAGAAATATACGTCTTTTAATATGAAAAAAATATTACTTTTTGCAATTGTTATATTAAGTTTAAATGTTCAAGCGCAGAATTATCGTTACCTCAATCGAGTGTTTACGCAAACCCAAAAAACGGCAAATGTCGTTTATGGCAATGCACCATCGATTTCTTCGGTATATGTGTCTGAGGCCGTTACGAACAACATTGACTTGAAAATGGATATTTTTCAGCCAGTTGGCGACACCGAAACCAAGCGACCAGTCGTAATGTTGATGCACGCTGGCGGCTTTATAAACGGCACAAAAAACCACGACGATATGCAATGGATTTGCGATTCGTTTGCGCTACGTGGTTACGTGACGTGTAGCATCGATTATAGGCTCAATTTCAATTTACTTTCGAGCAACAGTGCCGAGCGCGCCGTTTATCGTGGTGTGCAAGATGCTTCGGCAGCGATTCGATTTTTGAAAGAAAAAAGTGCGATTTATAAAATAGACACGACTCAGATTTTTGCATGGGGCAGTAGCGCAGGCGGATTTTCGGCCTTGAATCTTGCTTTTTTAGACGATTCTGAACGTCCAGCATCTACTTTTGTGGCGACTTTGCGTCCAGATTTAGGTTGTATCAATTGCTCTGGCAACACGTATCAGCACAGTAGCAAAATACAAGCTGCTGTAAATTGTTGGGGTGCAATCGGCAACACTACTTGGATAAATGCCTCGAATAACAACGTGCCGACCATCATGTTTCACGGAACTGCCGACAATTATGTGCCGTATAATACTGGCAGTCCGTTTGGTTTGGGAACGTTGCCAACTACTTATGGCTCATTGCCGATTGATGCGCGATTGACGAGTCAGAATATACTGCACGAATTTTATACTGGACAAGGCAAAGGTCACGAATATTGGGGCGCAACCAATGGCTCATTCGCAACTGCTCCGACGGCGGATTATTTGGATATTATCAAAAAAACAGCGTTGTTTTTGTATAAACGCTTGCCAATTCCACCGCTCACTTTGTCGATTACAAATATAACAATACCAATTTGTAATGGCTTGAATACTGGCTCTGCAAAAGTTACGGCTGCTGGCGGCGCTAATTTACCGACAACCTATCAATGGTCGAATGGGCAAACTGGGCAAACGGCTACCAATCTTTCGGCAGGTATTTATACTTGTACTGCAACTTGTGGCACATTATCTACAACGATACAAGTTCCTGTTAATCAACCGTTTGCAATAAATATTGTAGGTTCTAATCTGCAAGCCGTTACTTGTATTTCGGCTGGTTCGGTCAATCTTTCAACAACCAATGCAGTTGGAAATGTAACTTACGCTTGGTCAAATGGTGCAACTGGCGCAACGTTCACAACCAATAATCCAAGCACTTATCAAGTGACCGCGACTGATGCGAATGGTTGCAAACAATCAACTTCAATCACGATTTTTGATAATAAAATATTCCCAACTGCGAATGCTGGCGTAGATAAAAAACTGACTTGCGTTACGCAATCTGTTAATATCGGTTCGGGTTTAATAGCAGGTAATTCGTACTTGTGGAGCAATGGAATTACAAGCGCGAGCCAGACTATTTCGGCTGCAAATACGTATAAATTGACGGTAACAGACTTACAAAATGGTTGTAAAAACACAGATGAAGTCGTCGTTTCTTTGGATAATATTCCGCCAACTATAAATCCAATTTCGCCACCAACTTTGACTTGCTCGAATCCAAGTGCAACCTTAGTTGCAGTTGTAAGCGGTCAAAATATGACGTATAATTGGACTTCAAATTCAGCTTCAAATCCAAATTTAGTTGTCAATGCAATTGGTAATTATATTGTTACGGTTACGAACAACGACAATGGTTGTAAAAGCCAATTAGCAGTTTCAGTTCTTGAAAATAAAATACTTCCTACGGTTTCGATTTTGGGTGCAAACGCATTTTGTATAGGTCAATCTACAACGCTAACTGCGCAAAGTTCGGATTCAAGTTTTGTTTGGAACAATGGATTGAAATCAAAAATAATTACGGTTCAAAATGCAGGCGTTTATAAGGTAACTGTCACAGCATCAAATGGTTGTACGAGTTTGTCTTCAAAAAATGTGCTTACAAATGCTTTACCACAAGTCGTTATTTTAGGCAAAACATTGTTTTGTGAAGGCTCAAAAACGATATTATTTGCAACAAATTCTAATTTCAAAAATTATAATTGGAGTAACGGTGTTACAAAAGATTCAGCAACAATTTCTCAACAAGGCATTTATAAATTGACGATAACAGACAATAATGGTTGCTCGAATCAAGATTCGATAACAGTAAAAGTTGCACCGAATCCTAAAGTAGCGACCTCAAATATCAAGGCTTGCGAAGGACAAAGCGCGAGTTTGTCAGCGAGTGTAAGCGCTTCAAATACAGTGACTTATGTTTGGAAACACAAAAATAGCTTTCAAGCAACAACGCCCAATATCGGATTTAATAATTTGAAACTAAGCGATGCAGGATATTATTACATCAAAGTTGTGGATACGATTGGTTGCATCGGTCAAGATTCTGCGTTATTGAGCATATCGCCAAAGATGAATTTGACGTTGGCGCATAACCTAAATTGCAGTAATTTGGCGACTATTACATCAACCGTTTCGGGCGGTATTTCGCCTTATAATTACGTTTGGAATGTATCGAATTTGAATCAATCGAGTGTGCAAACGAGCGCGCCAACGCAAGTAAATGTAGAAGTACGTGATGCTTATGCGTGTAAAATTACGAATCCAACCATATATAATATCGCTTCAAATCCGAGTATAGATGTTAAAGAAAAAATCACAAACTCTAATGGAAACGATGGCTCAATTGTCTTAACGCCAAGCAATCCGAATGTGAATTATACGTATATTTGGTCAAACGGAAGTACAACAAAAGACATTCAAAACCTTAAAATCGGTCAATATTGCGTAACCATTACTGACCAAAACACTTGCACTAAAACGGCTTGTTTTGAAGTAAAACAAGCAATCGTGGCAACAAATGACATAAATGTCAATTCAAAAATCAGTATTTTTCCAAATCCAAGTCACGATTATTTGAACTTAGCTTATGATGATAATCTCGAAATAAAAGACATAAAGGCATATAATATCAATGGAGTTGAAATCAATATATTAAAAATGGATAGATATTTGCTAGATATAAGTAATTGGAAATCAGGTGTTTATTTATTAAGAATAAAAACCAATGTTGGTTTGGAGTTGAAAAAGGTAGTAAAAATTGATTAAAAGGAGCGTAGCTCCGCAACGTTGTTAGCATTGGGCGAAAGCCCCATGTTTTCGTGGGCATCAAAACGTTGTTAGCATTGTGCGCAAGCCACAAAATATGGAATCACAAGTTTGCCAAAACAAAGGAGCGTAGCTCCGCAACGTTGTTAGCATTGGGCGAAAGAAAGCCCCATGTTTTCGTGGATGTTTTCGATATATCAGCATCATATTAAAACAAATATTATTTATTAAAAATCAGAATACATAAAAAATGAAATTAAGAAACAACCTAATCTGCTTCGTTTTAGTGCTTTTTTCATTGAAAATGCAAGCACAATTGGCTGCTGGCTCTACCTCTCCAGATTTTACTGGCGTGGATTTGAATGGTCAAAGTCATACCTTATACAATTACCTCAATGCAGGAAAAGTCGTAGTCTTAGACTTTTCAGCAACTTGGTGCGGCCCATGTTGGAATTATCATAATTCAGGTGCAATGAAAACATTTTACAACAATCGTGGGCCAAATTCGGCAAATTATCAAGCCAATGTCTTTTTTATTGAGTCAGAATGTAACAATTCGACTGGCTGTTTGTATGGCTCGGGAGGTGGCGGTACACCTTTTCAATCTTGTACAGGCTCATCTACGCAAGGCAATTGGGTGGCCAGTACGCCTTATCCGATCATTGATAATTGTACTATAAAGAGTAGTTTTGCAGTTGGATATTTTCCAACAGTATATATGGTGTGTCCGAACAAAAATATATATGAAGTAGGATCAGCTAGTGCGGCTTCATTAGATGCAAATATGTTGTCAAAATGTGGCATTACACCAGGCACAACATCAGCGCCTTTGGCTTATACGGTTACTTCGCAGACCAATACGACTTGTGCTACAAATAGCAACGGTTCGATTACGATTGCACCAACTGGTGGCCAAACGCCATATACTTATAATTGGAGCAATGGCGCAAAAACAGCGACCATCAACAACCTTTCGGCTGGTGCGTATTATTGTACCATTACGGCTGCCAATAATTCGACCTTAGTGTCTAATCAAATTGCGATATTCAATGGCCCAGCGATTACGGCCAATGCAAGCGTCGTGAACAACCAAGCTTGCGGTACAGTTGGCGCAATTAATTTGACCGCTTCTGGCGGAAATAGTGCTTTGACTTATACTTGGAATACTGGCGCAACTTCTCAAAATTTGTCAAATGTGACTGCAACGGGCAATTATTCAGTTACAGTATCGGACAATAAAGGTTGTACACAAACGGTACAAAATCTCGCTTTAACTGCATATAACAACCAGCCAACTGCTAATGCAGGTCAGCCACAAACGGTTTCATGTACGAATACACAAGCGACTTTGAATGGAACGGCTTCGCCATCAAATGCTAATTATACGTACCAATGGTCGGTAGTCAGTGGTGCTGGTCAGATAACTTCTGGTGCAACTTCATTGACTGCAAAAGTAAATGGTGCTGGTACTTTCAAACTAATTGTGACCGATCCAGCAAGTGCTTGCGTTGCAAATTCAACGGTTTCGGTTGCATCGAATGTTGCGCCGCCATCGGCTGCCATTACTTCAAACGGTAATTTGACTTGTACAAATCAAATCGTTTTGTTGCAAACTATACTTTGTCCGACCTGTAATGTTGCTTGGTCTGGCGGTACTTTGACTGGTAACACAACTACTGTAAATGTTTCTGCTGCTGGCAATTATCAAGCAATCGTGACCAATACAGCGAATGGTTGTAGTGCAACAGCAACGCAAAACATTACAGCAAATACTGTTCTGCCGATTATTACAACGGCTACACCACAAAGTCTGACTTGTAGTTTAACTTCCACAAATCTTACTGTAACTGGCAACGCTCAAAACACATATTTATGGACAGCTACGAATGGCGGTTTGATTAGTGCTGGCTCGACTGGTACAACACCAACGGTCAATGCCGCTGGAACTTATTCGGTTGTAGCGACAGACCCTACAAACGGTTGTACGGCTTCGCAATCTGTAAATGTTGTTCAAAACGGGAATGTTCCGCAAGCAAATTTGACAGCTGCAGGTTACATTTCATGCTCTAATCCGACAGTAGGATTAACAGCAACTGTACCAACTGGCAATCAAATTACTTACAATTGGACTGCACCAAACGGACAGACATTAAGCGGCTTAACGCCAAATGTCAATTCGGCTGGTACATATAGTTTAGTGGTAAGCGATGGCTCGAATGGTTGCAGCGTTACCAAAACTGTAAATGTAACGGCAGATTTAATTGCACCAGATGTAGATTTGGAAACGCCCGAACTCATAACTTGTTCAAAATCAAGTGTTTCGGTTGCAGTTTCTAATCCAAATTCAGCTTATAATTATACTTGGACACTTGGCGCAACTGCTATCGCATCAGCGCCTAACACAAATGTTACGGCTGCTGGTTCTTATATTTTGACAGTTAAAAATCCTATAAACGGTTGTGTTGCTACTAAAAATATTGATGTAAAAGAAGATAAAATAAAGCCAACGATTGGTGTTCTTGGCACTGCATTTGAATTGTATTGCAAAAAAACAAGCATCGCTTTTGCACCAGTTGTGACGACTGTCACGAATCCAACTTTTGCTTGGTCAGCTACCAATGCGGCGAATATAATTGCAAATCCGACAACGGCTTCGGCTTCTGTCACTACTGCTGGCACGTATTCATTGTTGGTCACGAATCCAGACAACGGTTGCTCGGCTACAAAATCAGTTGATGTCACTTCGGTTGAGCTTCCAAAACCAGCTGTAGCAGTCAAAAAATTGAATTGTTTTAAAGATTGCGATGCATCAATTAATGCTACAATTGCAAGCGGCGGCAAAGCACCGTTTACGTACAAATGGTCGAATGGAACTTCGGGTCCTGAAAATTCAAAACTTTGTGCTAGCGAATATAATTTGGTTACGACAGATGCGTTGGGTTGTGAGTCAAGTTTGAAAACGACAATCGTTGAGCCAACTGAGGTCGTTTTGACAAGTAAAAAACAAGATGCTAACGATGTAATAAACAGCGGTAAGGCAGAAGTTTCAGTGTTGGGCGGCACGCCACCTTATCAATACAAATGGTCGAATGGCGCAACCACAAATAAAATAGTACAACTGACAGCTGGCAAATATACAGTAGAGGTTACAGATGCGAATGGTTGTAAAAAATCAATTGTTGTAGAAATTTTTACGATATTAGCTGATAACGACATAAAAGGCTTAGAATTGCTACAAATAACGCCAAATCCGACACAAGATAACGTAGAGTTGATGTTGAGTTTGCAACAATCGGCAACGATACAAGTTCAACTGTATAACACAAATGGTCAATTGATTATGTCGAGAGAAAAGCAAATTGGCACTCAAATCAAAGAACGTTTTGACTTAACAAATTATCCGACTGGTGTTTATTTATTGCATATCAATATCAATAACCAAACTATTACGAAGCGCGTTGTGAAATCGTAAAGCCAATAAATATTTGTTCAATAATTTTTAAAAATACCGTTATGAGTTTTCTCGTAACGGTATTTTTTATTTGTAGCACCGAATTTATTCGGTAAAACATAATTATAAACTTCTTCAAGTAAAAATCACACAACGAATAAATTCGTCGCTACATTTCAAACTTCTTAAAACCCTTTTTTTCTTAATAATTTCTCATTAAAGAACAAATCCCAATCTACATCGTTTAAAAACCATGA
>JAYUJV010000111.1:0-3577 GCA_043764975.1 Saprospirales bacterium | reverse complement strand
TATCAAGTTCTTGTCAGAAATGGCAAATTGATGATTAAAAAGAAGAAAATTGTATGTTGATTTAGTTATCAAATTTATTGTAATGACAACGTTGGCAGCGTTTTGAACGCTGCCAACGTTTGAAGAGAGTAAAACTGAACGATAAATTGATAGAACAATTGAAAATGGAAGAAAAAATAGCAAAATATCAAAATATTATTTCTCTTTTTTTAAAAGAACAGGCTTCTTTTAGAAAACAATCTTTGACTTCTGAGATACAAATCATAGAAGATAAACAAAATAATCATTATCAATTATTGCGTTTAGGTTGGCGAAAAGACCGATTCGTACATCTTTGTTTGTTTCATTTTGACCTCAAAGACGGTAAGATTTGGATACAACAAAATAGAACTGATGTCGATGTCGCAGTAGATTTTATGGAAAATGGTGTACTTGCATCAGATATAGTACTAGGTTTTTTGCCTGCTGAAATGCGAGGTCTTTCTGCTTTTGCAAGTGCTTAGAATTATAGAAATTTATATTTCAATAGTTTGTAAGTGATTGATTATTAATGTATTATAAATAAAGTTTATTGTTTCATTAAGTTCTTCTGCTTTTTTGCTGCGTTCAAAATTAGAACTTTAGTTCCAATAAATTTGTGTAATAAATTTTTTATCTACGATTCGTGTAATTAACTTCGTTGATGGCTTTGCCGTTCGTTAATTCGAGTGTAATTCGTGTTAAAAATTATCTACGTTTGAAACGAAGTTTCAAATCATATTTTTCCAATAATCAAACATTCGCATTACTCACTTATTTTAATTAAATGATGAAAAAAATTATCATCATCAATGGGCCGAACCTCAATTTATTGGGCAAACGAGAGCCACATATATATGGTACAAAATCTTTCGAGGCGTATTTTGAAGCCTTGCAACACCAATTTATCGACACCGTGGATTTGACTTATTTTCAAAGTAACCACGAAGGCGCATTGTTGGATATGCTCCACGAAATCGGATTTACTTATGACGGCATTGTGCTAAACGCAGGTGCATACACGCATACATCTATTGCGTTGGCAGATGCGATTTCAGGCATCACGACACCAGTTATAGAGGTACATATCTCGAATGTACACGCGCGCGAAACCTTTAGACAGCAATCTTTTTTATCCGCGAAATGCGTTGGTAGTATCGTAGGATTAGGGTTGAAAGGTTACGCATTAGCGGTCGAATTTTTTGTATCAAAACCTTAGTTTTAATTTTTTTTTAATCAATAATAAAATCATTTTTATTTATAAAATATTGATAATCAGTATTTTGTAAATAAAAAATAATAATTTAGACAATAGAAATGGAATCAATCAAACAGCGACAAATGTCTGAAATGATAAAGCGTCATTTTAGCATGGTATTGCAAAGCGAAGGCCGCAATATATATGGCTCGCGTATTTTGGTATCTGTCACGGACGTAAAAATGTCGCCTGACAATGGCATTGCAAAAATTTACCTTAGCGTATTCAATACCGAAAACAAGCAAGAGCCAATCTTGGAACTCGAAACCGAAATGGTGCGTTTGCGCCAGCTACTTGGCGTGCGTATTCGCCACCAAGTGCGCCGTATTCCGCTCATCCAATTTTATCTCGATGACACCATTGACGAGATATTTAAGGTAGAAGAGATGTTCAATAAATTGCACGCCGACAACCAGATGGGCAAATCCGAAGTAGGAGAAGATTCGGACGAAGATTAATCAATTAAGGGAATTAAGAAAATTAAAGAAATTAAGAAAATATACGCCGATAATTATTGTTCTAATTCTACTTTGGCAATGTGAAGATGTAACTTTTTTGGGTAACGTCGTCGAGGTTTAAAACCTCGACAACGTTGAATGGGAAGTTGTTTTCAGCGATTGTCAAGTCAGATTGTCAGAACAAAACCAACAATTTTGACTTATCAATATGATGGTAGAAATAAATATTCCGAAGGCCGAAAAACGGGTTGTGATTGTGGGCGCTGGTTTTGCAGGACTTGAATTGGCCAAACGATTGAGCAATAGCACATTCCAAGTCGTATTGATAGATAAAAACAATTATCATCAGTTTCAGCCGCTGTTGTACCAAGTAGCTACGGCTGGCTTAGAACCAAGTAGTATTGTGTTTCCGTTGCGAAAGATGTTTCAGAAAGCGCAAAACGTTTTTATACGTGTCACGAGCGTGGACGAGGTGAAATCGACCGAAAAAATAATCGTAACACCCTTAGGATCATTGAGTTATGATTATCTTGTGATAGCAACTGGTGCAAGCACCAACTATTATGGCAATGAAAATATAGCTCAAAACACGATTCCGATGAAGTCTGTTTCAGAGGCTTTATATCTCCGTAACCATATTTTTGAAGACTACGAAAGTGCGCTCACAAGTGCAGATGCGGACGTGCGACAAAGTTTTAGCGACATCGTAATCGTAGGCGGTGGACCGACTGGCGTGGAGTTGGCGGGCGCATTGGCAGAGATGAAAGCCTATATTTTGCCAAAAGATTATCGAGAAATGAACATCAAAGACGTCGATATTTATTTGATACAAAGCGCCGATATTCTACTAAAAGGTATGAGCGCCGAAGCTGCCGATGCAGCCGAACAATTTTTGTTGAAGCGAGGCGTGATCATCAAAAAAAATACGCGCGTGTTGGATTATGACGGCGAAACCGTAAAAATGAATGACGGCACTAGTATTCGGACAAAGAAAGTGATTTGGGCGGCAGGTATTACACCGAACATCATCAATGGATTGGCAGCAGAATCTTACGCAAATGGCAATCGTTTAGTAACCAATGCGCAGCATCAAGTGCAAGGTTATCAAGACATTTATGCAATAGGCGACAACGCGTTGCTGACCGAAACGGCTTTCCCGACTGGACATCCGCAAGTAGCGCAAGTGGCGATTCAGATGGCCAAAAACTTAGCGAAAAACCTTGTCAATAGTTCTAAAAATAGAGCAGCTTCGGATTTTGAATACAACGACCTTGGTAGTATGGCGACTATCGGGCGCAATCAAGCGGTGGTGGATTTACCGAAATTCAAGTTTCAAGGCTTCTTTGCTTGGATAGTCTGGCTTTTTGTACACTTATTCGCCATCGTTGGCGTAAAAAACAAGATTTTTGTTTTCCTCAATTGGGTCTGGAATTATTTTACTTATGATCAATCGTTGCGCTTAATCATAAAGCCTTTTGTGCCGAAGAAGAAATAAAGAAAAGCCCCATCCCAACCTTCACCCAAGGGAAAGGAGTAAAACAAGGAGAGACTTGCTATCTTTGTAGCTAATTTTTTGTATTATTTTTTTTGATTGATATTTAAAAATGGTTTATAAGTATTTGATTTTCAAATATTTATAAACCATTTTTTGTACTCTAAGTTAAATTATATTTTTTCATACCTTTTTATTTCAAAAAGTGATGCTCAAAATTTGCTTTTTATTAATAATCCTATATCTTTGTACTATATTACGAACAAACGTTCGTTTTGGTGCGTTTCTTTTTCTGCGATAAAAATTCAACCACTAATTTTTTTATCTCGGCTCAACCAATAATAAAATCAA
>JAYUJV010000110.1:0-10195 GCA_043764975.1 Saprospirales bacterium | reverse complement strand
ATCTTAGTTTTCAGTGTTTAAATATTTTTATAAGTATTTAATTATCAATGTTTTATACATTAAAATTTTATTTTTCTACAAAATAGAGTTACTCCCTTATGTTTGACTTTGAAATCTAAAGAAATTATTGTTCTTTTAAATTTTTAGTAAAAATACATAATGCAACAAGTTTTTTATATTAGTCCAAAAGTATTAAGTATTGGAGTATTAAATATTCAAGTTGCGATAACAAACTAATAGTTAGACTTTTAGGCATTATAAAAACTGCAATACTTAATACTTAAATACTTAATACCACAGAATAATAGAATAAGAAATAGGTACATTGAAGTTATTCCACAAAAAATTAAAAAGAACCAAAATTATTTTATGAAATAAAAAACTCAAATCAATTTTGTGTGTTAATGTAAATAACACAACGAAAGCAGTTTTATTTTTTCAAGACGCAAAAATACTAAAAAAGGTTTCTTTTGTTACTTCTTTTATAACTTTTCATCAAGACAAGTGTATCAAAAATTTGGTTGCTTTAGGTTGTTCATTTTTTCAAAAAAATTAAAAAAATCACATATAATATGTCATCATTAGCAAGTCTTTTTCCGACGGAAGCGCAAATTCCTGAGCAATTTCGATTGTCGGAGCCATTTCATCAAAAACATTACCTCGTGAATGGCGAATTGCGCGAGTGGTCGGGCGAAACCGAAACGGTGCTTTCGCCTATATATATACGCACTGAAAAAGGACTGGAGCAAAAGATAGTCGGTAGTTTTCCGTTGATTTCGGCCGAAGCCGCCATGGAAAGCCTCGAAGCCGCTACGAAAGCCTATGATTACGGACGTGGCGCGTGGCCAACCATGACCGTTGGCGAGCGCATCGCTTGCGTGCAGGCATTTACGAAGCAAATGCTCCTCAGTCGTGACTACGTGATAAAGATGTTGATGTGGGAAATTGGCAAAAACTTGGCTGATTCAGCAAAAGAATTTGACCGCACAGTGCAGTATATAAACGACACAATAGAAGCGCTCAAAAAAATAGACCGCGATGGTTCTCAATTTACGATAGCTGATGGCGTGATTGGTCAGATGCGCCGCGCGCCGCTTGGTGTCGTGTTGTGCATGGGCCCATTCAATTACCCGCTCAACGAAACGTTTACGCTCTTGATTCCTGCCTTGATTATGGGCAATACGGTGGTGTATAAAGTGCCGCGACAAGGCGCATTGCTCAACGAACCGTTTTTGAAAGCCTTCGCATCTTGTTTTCCGAAAGGTGTGATAAACATCATTTATGGTCAAGGTCGAGTCGTGATTCCGCCAATGATGGCAAGCGGCAAAGTAGATGTTTTGACACTGATTGGCTCAAGTAAAATGGCGGATAGCTTACGCAAAATGCACCCAAAAACCAACCGTTTGCGCGCTGTTTTTGGCCTTGATGCCAAAAACGCAGGCATCGTATTGGCCAATGCTGATTTGGATTTAGCTGCTAAAGAATGTGCGCTCGGCGCGCTGTCTTACAATGGCCAACGCTGTACGGCTTTAAAAATATTATTTGTACAAAACGCTGTACAAGTGGCATTTATACAAAAATTGAACCTCGAAATAGCTAAATTAAAAATGGGTATGCCTTGGGACGAAGGCGTGAACATTACGCCTGTTGCTGAACCCGAAAAGCCAAAATATCATCAGGCTTGTATCGACGAAGCCTTGGCCAATGGTGCAAAAATCATGAATGAAGGTGGCGGCCGAATCGAGTACTCTTTCGTATCGCCAACGGTACTTTTCCCTGTGAATGAAAAGATGAAAAATTACCATGAGGAGCAGTTTGGGCCAATTGTGCCGATTGTGCCTTTCGAACATACGGACGAGGTCATGAACTACATTATCCAATCCGAATACGGTCAGCAAGTGAGCGTATTTGGTCAAGATGCCGCGCAGATTGCAAGCCTCGTCGATCCATTGACGAATCAAGTTTGCCGTGTGAACATCAATAGCCAATGTCAGCGTGGCCCCGATGTGTTTCCGTTTACGGGCAGAAAAGATTCGGCCGAACGCACGCTTTCGGTGCATCATGCGCTAACCGCTTTTTCGATTAATACCATGGTGGCCGCCAAAGCTACAGATGCCAATAAAGCAATCTTGAATCAGATTATACAAGACAATGATTCTAAATTTATATCGACGAGATTTTTGTTTTAAATCGTGAGTCGTGAGAGCAATTGCTAAAACGCAATTTTTTTCGTGAGTCGTGAGAAAACGTGAAACGAGAGTCGAAAATCGAAAATCGAGAGTACGTAGAGGCAAAATGTGGATTTGCTTTTACGTACTTTTTTTTGCCCAAAAATTAGTGGCCAAAAGTATTTATATTTGCTTCATTTTTTTTAATTATTTTAATTTCCTTAATTTAAAAACGTGATGGCAAATCGAGTTTTTGCTGCTACAGTCTCACGATTCACGGCTCACGATTCTCACGATTTCTATTCTCACGATTCACGGCTCACGATTCTCACGATTTCTATTCTCACGATTCACGGCTCACGATTCTCACGATTTTATATTTGCTTCATTTTTTTAATTCCCTTCATTTTTTTAATTCAAAAAAGCATGATTACATACCAGCCTTACGAGGATAAATACAAACAGCAAATCATAGATTTGATTTTGGACATACAAATAAATGAATTTCAAGTACCCATTACGGCCGAAGATCAGCCTGATTTGCAGATGATTGCTAGTTTTTATCAAGTTCGGAATGGAAATTTTTGGTTGGCGCTTTCAGCCGAACAAGTGGTCGGTACGATTGCACTCGTGGATTGTGGCGAAGGTGTGGCGTGTTTGCGTAAGATGTTCATACACAAGGAGTTCCGCAGTCAATACGGTATTGCGCAACACTTATTGGATATGTTAGTGGCACAATGTCAATCGTATAATTTTGATGCTATTTATCTCGGCACGCGCGCGCAATTGCAAGCAGCTATCCGATTTTATGAGCGCAATGGTTTTGAACCGATTTTGAAACAAAACTTGCCAGCTCCATTCCCAATCATGGCTGTCGATACTGATTTTTTTGTGTTGAAGTTGAGGTAGGAAAAGACTGTTTCTTTTATTTTAAGCAACATTGATGCGCGGTTTTATGCCTAACGAAAGTAAAATTTCTGCTAATGGCAAATTTTTATACTGAGCCAAATCAATTAAATAAGATAAACGTTGATTGTCGTGGCTTTCGATGTATGAGGTCAATTCCAATAATTCGCCATATTCTGCTTCTGACAATGCTTCTTTTTGCTTTATTTTCAACAATTTATCATAGCGTTTTTGAATGGTAGGTGAAGTGCCAACATTAATTTTTTTCAACAATTCCGTTTCCGTTTCGGATAAAACAGTTGGTAATTTGTCTTTTCGTAAGCCTAATATTTTTTGCATAACATCCTCTAACTCACTAATAGTCAAACTATTAAGCGAATGGTAGATCATATCCAGTTGTGGACTTTGAATAGCTGTATCCATTATTTTTATTTTTAAAACATTACCAATGCAAAAATAAGTCTATTTTTAACACTTTGCAAACTTCTTTTAATTTAAGGGTAATTCAAAACCTTCCCTCACGACAAATCCATAATTCGCTTCGCCAAATTGGCTGGCAACCACGATGCCATAAAGCCAAGTCCAACAACTGTGATGGCGACCAATATAAAATCCGTAGCGCGTAAACTGATTGGGTAAGAATCTACCACGAAGCCTTCTGGAATCGGGACGATACCGAAGGATTTTTGAGCAATGTACAACAAAATGGCAAATAAAAAACCCAAGGCTGCACCGCCAATAGATAGTAAAAGTCCTTCGTTCAGAAAAATATTACGGATGTCGTTGTCGCTCGAACCCATGGCTTTGAGGATAGAAATATCTCGCTTTTTGTCGAGTACAATCATCCACAATGCACCAACCATATTGAACGCCACGAGGACTAATGTCAAGGACAAAATGGCAAAACTCATCCATTTTTCGATGTTCATAATCTTCAAAAAGGCTTCTTCTTGCTGATAGCGATCTTTTATAATCACCTCATTACCAAGCAATTGGCTTATTTTAGCAATCGTATTACTTGCATTGGCTTCTTTCGATAGTTTGATTTCGAGTGCGCTGATTTCTTTGTCATTACCAAGCAACTCTTGCACGTAAGCGATGGGTGCAAGCGCGTATTGGTTGTCGTTGTCTTGTTGCGTGATGAACGTTCCGACAGGAAAAATCAAGCGTTTGCGGAACTGCGTTTCCATGGCTTGCGCGGCTTCTTTGCGGGGCATATACACCGAAATAGGATCGAGCAGATTGTCTATGTTGGCATTGAGCTTGTTGCGCATACCGACGCCCAATACGAGTAGCGCCGATGCGCCGTCGTGTAGCTTATATATGCCTTCGCGAACGCAAGTGTCTATGCCGCTTACTTTTATGTAGTTATCGTCCACGCCTTTCAGGATTCCAAAATCTTGTATGCCTTGGTACTCAAAAAAAGCGACTTCTTCTACGCTTTTCGATACATATTGTATGCCTTCTATTTGTTTGAGTTGATAGATTTTGCTACTGTCTATCTCGAATACTTTTCCTTTGGCTGGCGTTATTTTTACATCAGGATTGAAATTACCATACAAACCAAACAATAACTCCTCGAAGCCATTGAAGACCGATAGCACCAACACCAACGCGGCAGTGCCAATCATAATCCCAAACACCGATATACCAGTGATGATGTTGATGGCATTCGTGGATTTTCGGGACCACAAGTATCGAGTTGCTACAAAAAAAGGAAATTTCACAGAGTAAGGTTGAGTAAGTTTTAAAAATTTGGAAATGACAAGTATTTAGGTATTAGTCAAGAAAATAGAAAATTCTAGTTTAAATTATTTTTCGTATAAATAAGCAATTGACAATTGACAAAATTCAACGACTTTTGATAAATTTGCCTATTGTCTATTGCTTATTGTCTTGAATATGACCAACGTCTTTAAAATTGCACGCTTTCTGATGAGTGCTAAATTGTTACGTAATGTACATTACCGCGCAATCACTAACTTCCGAGATACTTGTTCATCGCCTATGATTGTCTGTAAAACATATATACCGTTTGGCAAATGTTGAACATTTATGTTTTCTTTATTTTTTGACACATTTTTGAAAACATTACTTTGCAATACTTTTCCATTGATGTCAAATATATGGACAGTCACATCATAGTTATGCTCAAAATCAAATGCAATCGTACAATCTTCTGTTACAGGATTTGGAAAAACAGATACCGCCGTACTGGCTAATAAATCATTGGTGGCTACGGTGCAATTTGCGCTATAAATTGTAGTAGCGTCTTTCTCCCAATCAGAATTAATATTAACAGGATCATCAACTTCTATACATTTTAGCAATGGATTATTTTGAGCCTTAAATCTAGTAAGGAATTTATTTTTACCATTTTTGACATTCAATTGTTTTAGGTTATTATTTTCACAGTATAAAGATCTCAAGATAAAATTTTTACTAACATCTAATGTGCTAAGTTTATTATCACTACACCCTAAAAATTCCAAGTCAATATTCTTACTTACATCTATAGTGGTAAGTAGGTTACTATAAAAAGTTAAAGATTTTAAGAAAATATTTTCACTGACATCTATGGTAGTAAATTGATTGTATTGAAAATTTAAATATATCAAGTTAAAATTCTTACTTACATCTAAGGTGATAAGTTGATTGTTCCCACAAGCGATTACATTCAAGCCAATATTATTACTAACATCTAACTTTGTAAGCTGGGTGTAACTACAATCTAAATATATCAAGTTAATATTCTTACCGACATCTAAAGTTACAAGGTTATTCCCCCTACAATCCAACTCTTCCAAGGCAATATTCTTACTTACATCTAACTTTGTAAGTTTGTTGCCCTTACAATCTAGCCCAATCAATGCAATATTCTTACTCACATCTAACTTTGTAATTGAATTATTAGTGAGATCTAACACAGTAAGATTAACAAAAGTCTCAATTCCTGTTACATCATCTATTGAAAATTTATTGACGACAATATCGCCTTTGTAAGCCACTGCTTCACTTACTTGAATTTCTGTATCGCTATTGGTGTTTATATTGGTCTTACCAACAAGATATTTTTTTAAATTAGCATCAGGGATATTGACTATCTGAGCTGTAAGTATCTCTACTAAAAATAGTGTGCAAAAAAGGAGTATATATTTTTTCATTGTCTTTTTTTAAAATTGATAATTAGAATAAATTTATTATTACATACATTTGAAATTCTATTTATAAATAAATCATTGATAATCAAGTACTTATATTCAAAATAAAAAATCCTACAAATGTCTTTCTGCATGATACGATGAACGAACCAACGGACCACTTTCCACGAAAGCGATGCCTTTTGAGAGGCCAACTTCTTTGTACTCCGCAAATAAATCTGGGTGTATAAACTCATGTACCGCGATGTGCATTTTTGTCGGTTGTAGGTATTGACCGATGGTCAATACATCGCAACCATGCGCCGCCAAGTGATCCATGATTTCAAATACCTCTTCTTTTTGCTCGCCCAAGCCAACCATAATCCCCGATTTGGTGCGGTAGCCCATGTCTTTGGTGCGCTGTATTTGCTCCAAACTGCGTTCATATCTTGCTTGCGGACGTACTTTTCGGTACAATCGCAAGACCGTTTCCATGTTGTGTGACACCACTTCTTGACCGCCTTCGACCATGCGCGCGAGGGCATCCCAATTGGCCTTCACGTCAGGTATCAAGGTTTCGATGGTCGTACTCGGCGATTCTTCTTTGATGAGGCGAACGGTCTGATACCAGATTTCGGCGCCTCTATCTTTCAGTTCATCGCGATTGACGGACGTGAGTACGGCGTGTTTGACTTGCATCAAACGGATGGCTTCGGCCACACGGCGTGGCTCATCTTCATCGTATTCGTTTGGTCGGCCAGTTTTGACGGCACAAAACGAGCAAGATCGTGTGCAGACATTGCCCAATATCATAAACGTGGCTGTGCCTGCGCCCCAACACTCGCCCATGTTCGGACAATTACCGCTTTGGCAAATCGTATGCAATTTATATTCGTCCACGAGATTGCGGACACGCTTATAATCTTCGCCAATCGGCAACTTAACGCGTAACCAATCTGGCTTGCGTTGTCGCGGCTCTTCTTTGATGATGTTATCGGTAATAACTGGAAGTTCTATCATGGTATTTATAATAATTAAGAAAATTAAAATAATTAAAAAATTAAGATAATATTCTAATAGTCAGTGTTTTATATTTTTATTATTTTGTAATGTAACATTTTAATCGGTCAAATGTTTATTTAATTTTAATTTGGCTTTCTGCAAAAGCAACGTATAATAACGTCGTCGAGGTTTTGAACCTCGACGACGTTGAACATATAAAAACGGCTGTAACATACAATCGCCCACAAATTTACGACAATATACCCGAACAAATAATGTTTGGTATCAAAATAATTACTCCTTCCAGGCTGTTCCCAAAAGTCTGCGCCACGAGTCTAATTTTTTGGCATATTCATCTTCCGCACCTTCGGCTCTATCGGGGTGCAGTTGGTCGGGGCCTTCGCCAACCAAATCCTTTGTACCTTCGGGATATGCACCGACAATCAACACAAGCATATCGTTGTAGCGTTCAAGGCTTGGCGCGTGCGTATCGTAAAACGGAAAACTATGCAAATCTTCGTTGAGTGCATCGTTATAAAATTGCATTGCGCCTTCTATGGCGGCGTAATACGTCACGTCAGAAGTGTCGCTCATCAGTACGACCATCGCCAATTCGTCCACCGCATTTTCTTCTTTGCCTGTAATGGGCAAATTGAGTTTATCGACCAACGCATGACCCATTTCGTGCAAAAAAGTAAATGCGGTAGCATTGAGCAATTTTTCTTCGGGCTTCAAGTTCTTATCTTGGATACTCATCATGTGTTCCAAAAACTCGTAGCAAATCGAGATTTTGCTGCTGTCTGCGCTATAAAACGCATTGTCTTCGCCACATTCTTCGACCACAATCGCCACATCGCCAGGGAACTCGATGCGGTTGTTCATGGCGCGTATAAAATCTCGTAAGGTCGTATCTTTTTGCACCAATTCATATATCTTATTGTACCGCGCACTCGTCGGTTTTACAATCACCAATTTGAAATCAACTTCTCCTTTTTTGGACGCAATGCTATCCAATTTTCTCGCCTCGCTCGTCTTTGTAGTTGTGCTATTATTGTTGTTTTCATTTTGCTTACAAGCGTATATCAATGTAGTGATTATAAAAAGAAAAACAAGGACTTCGATACCTTTTTTCATTAGATTTTTTTATTAATAAAATTATAAATAATTGATTATCAGATAATTAGAAATTAAAATTTAAGATTTTACTGAAATTCAAACGTTGTCGGCGTTTATTTTGATTTTACTTTTAAATCTTGATTCCGTTTAAAGAATTAAAATATTTTTTATTAACAATTTCGGCGCGCCAACTTTTTTTTGGAATAAACTTTAAAAAACCAGTTTCTAATTTGAAATTATCAATTAGAGAATATAAATCTTCATAGTCAAGTATTTCCAAAATTTTATTCACCTTAGTATCGTTTTCTTTGTTGTAAAAATCAATGATTAATAATGATTTGTCATTGACAGGTCTTATTTGATAATTGAGGTCTATCCTAAATTTATTTGTTTCTTTTGATTTATAATTTATAGTCAATTCTTTCCTATCAATTTCAATTAATCTTTTGACCTCTTCAATTGCTAGAATCTTATCAAATTCGTCTTTATAAATTAGTTTCAGTACGCTAAAAGTAAAATGAATTATCAATAAGTCTTTTTCAGCGTCCGTAGATTTATTAAAATCAACAGGATTAACTCCACAATTATAAATTTTAATTCGATTATCTAAAAATTCATCACTTTCAAAAAAGTCTCCGATTTTTAGATCAGCAGTTAATTGTAAATAAATATGGTCAAATTCTCCTGAAATAAATTCAAATTCATTTAATTTTCTTGCAATCCGTTGTCCAATAAATTTCATGTCTGTTGTGCCTTGATAAATACTCCCGATCATTCCATCAAATTCTCCTTGATAGTTGTCAGGTTTATCTTCAAAATATCTAATTTCCTTTAAGATTCTATTTTTCATTGAATTTTTTTTTTACGCAAATCGAATTAAAATCAATCAAGGTTTTATTTCTATACGTGTACCGATAGCCGTATGTTCATATATTTCATCAATTTCGGCATTTCGCAACGCGATACAACCTGCTGTCCAGTCCCAAAATTGTTGAAATTTGCCGATAAAACCAGCCCCATTTCTGATGCCATGTAGCTTTATGTCGCCACCAGTCGGTTTGCCAAGCGCGTTTGCTTGCACAATATCGCAACTGTCAGGATATGAAATACCGAGATTTTTATGATAACTACTGTTTGGATTTTTGGCATTGATGCTATAAATGCCTTCGGGTGTGCGTTGGTCGCCTTCATACGCTTTGTCGCCAAACGGATTTCGCCCAAGCGAAATGGTATAGGTTTTTAATAATTGTCCTTCTGAAAAAACTTGTAAGGTTCTTTCGGATTTCAAAACGAGTATCGCATCTATGACGGCATCGTTCGGAAGTTGCTTTTCGGGATACAAGTTGTAACTCGTCACACCCAAAAGTAGCGCAATAAATGAGTAAGTAAAGTATTTTTTCACGTAAGAATCGTGCTTGTGGTTGATTATTTTCGCTTGCCAAACATAAAATTAGCGAAGACATTAATGAAAAAAGGACGATTTTCGACATCGACCATAATCGGCACTTTTTTAGGATAAATATCGAGCATGGCGCCGAACTCAAATGCTCGAACGTACTCATCGCTGGCAGCAAAATCTAAGTGAATACTGGCTTTACCTTGTAAGCCGAGTAAAGGTTTTATTTCATTAAAACCCTGAAAAAAATTAGAATGACCCACGATGTTGCTCGATGAATTGTCTAAAAAAATATCACGTGTTTCTTTGGTATATTTGATAGGTCTAACTGGCGTATCGTTGGATTGGTAATCGAGATAATATGGCTTCAAGAGGCCGAGCAATGGCCCACCTTCGTAGCTATATCCTACTGCCACACCTTTATATGCAGCTTTATCCGACACATAAATCTTGTTGCCCCAACTCAT
>JAYUJV010000109.1:0-3580 GCA_043764975.1 Saprospirales bacterium | reverse complement strand
TCGAAAGTTTAACATTTGATATGTTTGAAGATATGTATAACGCTGACAATCATGCAGTTGGATTACGTAAAATCCAAGATGAATTATTGATACCAAGTGACCGATTTGTGTTTGTCGTGCCAGAATACAACGGCAGTATTCCAGGAATTTTGAAGTTATTCATCGACGCTTGTTCGGTTTATAAAATGAAAGAAACGTTCAAAATTGGTACAAAAAAGGCTTGTTTGGTTGGTATTTCGGCAGGTCGTGCGGGCAATCTTCGCGGCATGATACATTTGACTGGTATGTTGAATTATTTGAATGTACAAGTACTTGCTAATCAGTTACCTATCTCGAATATGCACACCGTTTTGGATAAAGAAGGTAATTTTATACATGAAGGTACAAAAGATGTTATTAAGGCGCAATTAGAGGAATTTGTAGCATTTTAAGCATAAAAAAAGCACTTGGGTTTTATAATCCAAGTGCTTTTTTTAATTTATTTCTTCCAAAAAGGCTTCTAAAGTTGTCAATTTAATTTCTCCTTTTCGGTGTGCATCTACCTGCTCTAAAGCATCTTTTGTATCGTTAGCAAACACTGTTTGCTTTATTTTTCGATGCGCTTTTTCATTGATTTTAACGCCATCAATTTGTCGTAATAATTCCATCACAAAATCTAAACGACTGTTTTCTACCTGAATTTCTAAAACTTCCATAATTTACTTATTAGAGTACAAATATAAACAAAATTTTCAAATAATACAAGTTTTTACCTCAAAAATACCGTTTGTTCAGCTACATCACGAATCTGAACGTCAATATTTTCGTTGAAAGTTGTTGCCAACGCAAAGCCAACATAAGTCGGTACAATCGGAAAAGCCTTGTGTTTTCTGTCCACGAGTACCGCAAATTCTACTTTTTTACAGACCACATTCATGAGCGGTTTGGCGGCGTAAAATAGCGTGCGACCAGTGTTGGCCACATCGTCCACCACAATCACCACTTTGCCTTTGAGCGCATCGGTACTCAATCCAATTTCAATCTCAGTATCAAGCGGATTCGCAGGATTTAGCTTTATTTGAGTCAAGGTCAAAGCCGAAAAACCCAGTTCAATCAATTGATTATGAATGAGTTGTGCAAAATGCAAACCATTGTTATTGATGCCAGCCAATATCAATTCAGCTTCATCGAAGTTGTGTTCGAGGATTTCGATAGCAAGCCTTTTTATCTTTTGCGTTATTTGTCTTTGATTTAGAATGACCATATTGAGCGTTATTTAGTTTAAAAAATCTCTCACAGATTTCACAGATTAACACAGATTAGATAACAAATTATATAGGCCTGTGTTAATCTGTGAAATCTGTGAGAGAAATTCTTTATTTAAACCACAAAATTAATTTAAAATAACTGAAATTAAACTTTTTGCAAAAAAATATTATTATCATTGTAAAAAAAATTGAATGTTAAAAATATTGTTACTTGCCGCCACCGATTTTGAAATTGCGCCTTTCGTAGCTGCATTGTCAGCTAAAAATCAAGTTGTTAAAAAAAAATACGACATACATATATGTATAGCAGGAATCGGTCAGTTGCAAACGACTTTTGCGCTCACGAAAGCCTTGTTGCAAAGCGATTTTGACCTCGTGATACAAGCTGGCGTGGCTGGTGCGTTCTCGCGAGATTTGAATTTAGGCGATTTAGCGCTCGTCGAAACCGAAATTTTGGCAGATTTGCGGGTGCAAAACAAAGACGGTTCGACAAGCGATTTTTTTGAAATTAACCTAATGGATGAAAATGATTTTCCTTTTAAAGATGGAAAATTGTGGTCAAAAAACGATTCAATAATTCAATTCGATTTACCTGTAACAAAAAGCCTTACAATCAATACTGTACATGGCAACAAAAATGCAATCGACTCAATATCAACTATTTATGATGCAGAAATTGAAAATATGGAAGGTGCAGCTGCTTTTTATACTTGCGCTCAATTGGGTATAAATTGCGTTCAAGTACGCGCCATTTCAAATTACGTGGAGCCGCGCAATCGAGCCGCTTGGAATATGCCTTTGGCCATCAAAAACCTAAATAATTACTTGATTTATGAGTTATTGTAACTATATTTTTGAATATTTTATTTCAAATTAAAAAAAACACAAAATACTAACAATCAGCATTTTATAAATAAATATTTTTAAAAACTATAAACTTTTTATTTTTTATTTTCATAAAAACTTGCTATTGTCGTTCAAAAGAACATACATTTGCACATAAAAATTAATTAAAATGTTATACAATCATGTAAATATCAATTTGTGGTGGCTTTGCGCTGATGACAGCTCGAAGGACTTGCTACGCTTGGTATAATACGGTTGTATTTGCTATATACATCACAAAAGCGGCTTGTTGTTCCTTCAACAAGCCGCTTTTTTTATTCCTTTTTTTAGGCTTTTTTATTTGCTCTTTTTATTAAAAAAATTATGGATACTCGATTTCGGAATTTCAACAATTTGCTCGACGATGAAAAAATCGTGCAACACGAATACATGACTTTCAAGACAATTACGAAACGTTTTATGTCGGATTTGCTCACGCCTGTGAGTGCGTATATGCGCCTTCGCGATCAATATTCTGGTACAGCTTTGCTCGAAAGTACGGACTTTCGCAGTGCCGAAAACTGTCTTTCTATCATCGGACTTGAAAGTCTTTCGCACATCAATATCAAAGATAACGTACTCGAAATCAATACATTAGGCAATATTGAGCGCAAAAAAATTATTGATAAAACGAGTATCGTTGCGAAGTTACAAGACTTTGTGAACGGCTTTACCATCAATTACGAAACGCCATACAATGGCTACAATGGTCTCATGGGTTTTACTGGTTTTGATGCCATTCAATACTTCGATTCTTATCCCGAAAACCAAGCAAAAAAGACGAACGACATTTATGATTTACAATATACATTCTACCGTTTTCTCTTGGTTTTTAATCATTTCAATGACGAATTGACAATCGTAGAAAACATTCCGCACTACGAAGAATCGAAAATGGAACGCCTCGAAACCTTACTTTTTGGAAAATCTATCGTAGAATATAGCTTCGAAACCATCGGTGACGAACGTTGTAATATCAGTGACGAAGCCTTCAAAACCTTGGTGCAAAAAGGAAAAATGCACTGCCAACGTGGCGATGTTTTTCAGATTGTCCTTTCGCGTCAATTCCAACAAGACTTCAAAGGCGACGATTTTTATGCTTATCGCCGATTGCGAAGCATCAATCCGAGTCCATACCTTTTTTATTTTGATTTCGGCTCATTCAAGATTTTTGGCAGCAGTCCAGAAGCGCAATTGGTCATCAAAAACAAGGTCGCACAGGTCAATCCAATCGCTGGCACATATCGCCGAACTGGCGACGATGAGGCCGATCGTCTTCGCGCACAAGCACTCAAACAAGATCCAAAAGAGCAATCCGAACACATTATGCTCGTCGATTTAGCGCGCAATGATTTGGGTCGAAATTGCCGAAAAGTGAGCGTTGATACCTTAAAAGAAATTCAATATTTTAGCCACGTCATCCATTTGGTCAGTAAAGTAACTGGCGA
>JAYUJV010000108.1:0-1301 GCA_043764975.1 Saprospirales bacterium | reverse complement strand
GACAATCATGCAAGTAACGGTTCGTAATCCGAATGCAATCCGACCTGACGCCGTAGAAGATAAACCGACAGTGGATGAAAACCAAAATGTGATTATTGACATTTTGGCTAACGATAAAACTTATGGTCAATTGACAGACTTGTCAATTGCATTGCAGCCATCAAATGGTTCTATCGTGGTTCGTCCTGACAATAAGTTAATCTACGTACCGAAGAAAGATTACTGTGGAGAAGATGATTTTGCTTACACAATCTGTAATGCTTATGGTTGTGATACCACAAACGTACACGTAACAGTAATTTGTGATGAGTTGGTTATCTACTCAGGTTTCTCTCCGAATGGTGACGGAATCAACGAGGCGTTTACAATTCAAGGTATAGAAAGATACCCGAACAACAAACTCTTAGTGTTCAATCGTTTTGGTAACCAAGTATATGGTGCTGACAAATACGACAACAACTGGAGAGGAACTTGGAACGGTAAAGACCTACCTGACGGTACTTACTTCTACATCTTCGATGATGGAAAAGGTAACAAACTAACAGGTTACGTAGAGTTACACAGATAATAATTACTAAAAAGGATATTGTTTTTAATGATTTTTTATTAAAAATAAAGACCTTATAAAATAAAAAAAAGTCCTCAAGCGAAAGCTTCGAGGACTTTTTTTATATTTGTCAAAAATTAATGAAGTGCCGATTTTGTTCGGTTATTAAAACTTAAAAGATAAATATGAAACTAGATATATTAGCCATAGGCGTACACCCCGACGATGTAGAATTGGCTGCATCAGGCACTTTGTTGAAGCACATTGCACTCGATTACAAAGTTGGTTTATTAGACCTCACGAGAGGCGAATTAGGCTCACGTGGCACTGCCAAAACCCGCGATGCCGAAGCAGAAGATGCTCGACAAATAATGGGCGCTGTCGTGCGTGAAAACTTACGCATGGAAGATGGGCTTTTTGTGCATAACGAAGAAAATCTTCGCGCCATTATTAAGGTTTTACGTAAATATCAGCCAGATATAGTGTTACTAAATGCTGTTCGTGATCGACATCCAGATCATGGTCGAGCTGCAAAACTATGCGCAGATGCTTGTTTTTATAGCGGTTTGCTAAAAATTGAGACGCTTGACGATAAAGGAAAACCACAAGTACATTGGCGACCCAAAGCAGTGTATCATTACATACAAGATCAGTTTGAAAAACCAGATTTTGTGGTTGATATTTCGCCATTCATGGAGCAAAAAATGGAACTAATTTTGGCTTACAAAACCCAATTTTTTAATCCAGCAGAAGC
>JAYUJV010000107.1:0-3581 GCA_043764975.1 Saprospirales bacterium | reverse complement strand
AAAAAGCCATATTTGAATCGAAATTCAAATATGGCTTTATAAAAATATATTAATAATTGAAAATCAATTATTTAGGAAAATTCTTTGAACCATCTGGTTGATATACAAAACGGTATGCATAATAACGCTGACCATTTGTTTTTGCAGCATCAGTAGCTGTTGCTGCTGGTGTTACACCTTTTTTGTAGTAATTCAAGATTTCCATTTTCGCAAATTTTCCATCAGCAGTACGGATAACCAATACTTTGCCTGGGATTGCCGTAATCAAGTTCGCAGCGCCATCATAAGCGTACCAACCTTTTTTAGAACCTGTCGGAATCGCCAACAATGTCTTTGTATCAACTTTGAAAGTTGAATCCGCAGAAATTGTTTTCAAGTTGTCAAATAAACCATTGAAGATAAATGCTCCACCTTGACCAGTGCCACTTGTACCAGAGTTCGTAAAGATGGTTGTACCTCTAAAACCTAAATCCCACTTTGTCGTTGCAGAGTCTGAATTGGCTACAATTTTTTGAGTAGAGATGTTAAAAAACGTCACTTTACCCGAACCGTAAGGCCCCATAGCGCCTACACCACGAATCGTGTCCGCCAATAAATTTTGTACTGTCGTGATACCATCAATCGTGAATACCTTGAATGCACCTGTGTTCGTTGTATCAACTGGCGTTGGTGTAGGTGTTGGTGTTGAATTATCGCAAGCTACTAATAAAAATACGATTGCAATTGTTAAAAAACCTAAGATTTGCTTTTTCATTTTTGAGAAAATTTTTGTAATTAAAAAGTTTTTGTTAATAAAAATTGATAAATATTTTAGTAATAAATTGATTATTAATTGATTATAAATTAATAAAATTTAAACATCTGTAATTATTTAAAAAAAATAAAATATTTTACTTAAAAGTTTGCCTTTCCGTTAGAAAGTCCCTCCTTTGGAGGGATTTAGGGAGGTCAATTATTTCTAAAAAGTATAATTCACAGTTGTATAAAATGTTCTTCCAGCTTGATTTGGTAGATTATAAGCGTCAGCATAATTCAAGACATTGTCGATGCCGCATTGCAAACGAAAGTGTTTATTAATTGTTTTTCCTGCGGCCATATTGAGCAAATAATAAGCATTGGCGAATGTGTCTCCATCATCAATTACACCGTTTCCGTTTTTATCTTGCACAGCCCATTTACTACGATATATGACACGTGCATTGGCAAAAAAAGTATTTTTATGCTCGTATTGAAACCTCAAATTTGCTTGATGCGCACTTCGATTCGGCAATCCACGATACTCCTTTAAGGTCAATAATCGAGTTGCACCAGTCGCATCTTTTGTATAAACGCCTTTGGCTTTTATGAGTTTAATCTCGTCTTTATCGCCATTTTGGAGCACTTGATAACCACTCGAAACGGTCCAATTATTCAAAAAAGTAAAGTTCAAATTGGATTCTATACCTTGTGTAAATGCTTTATTGACGTTGATGTACGAATAAATCTGCGCAGTGTTCTTTTTTATGGCCACCAATCGCACGTCAATCAAGTCCGTGATGTCGTTCCGAAAAGCGTTAAATGTTAATTGTAAACCTTTAATTGGTTTTATGTTTACACCAAAATTTAAACCATTCGAGAACTCGGGGCGTAAGGTTTGTAACTTATTATAATCGTCCAAAAGTCCTTCAATTTCATTCAATTTTGTCAATCTTTTGATGTTGTCGATGACCTCCAACGAGCCATAAACTGAATAACCGCCCGCTGCCGAATTGGTAAAATTGAGGTACAATTGTCTAAAATCTGGCGCTCGAAATCCACGTCCGTAAGACGCATTAAAAGTAATGTATTTACTCGGACGAAAGTTCAAAGCCAACTTGGGACTGAATGCTGATTGATACAACAAATTGTCATCATATCGTGCACCACCAATGATGGTCAGCGAGTCAAAAGGTCTATATTCTGCTTGTGCAAAAGCATAATATACACGATTTTGCTTTGCATTCGACACATTGTCGTAGCGCGTAGAGTTTACAATTTCGCGAATCGCACCCATACCAGCCGTAATGGTCAGCTCTGGAATATGCGTTATGTCACTTTGGTTTTCGAGTCTATAAAACTGATTGCGCAACTGATCGTCGTAGCCGATGCCGTCCGTCACTTCTAATTTCTGAGAGCCGTTGTATATTGTCGCATAAGCGCGCGTTGTGTTTTTGTACTGATTGCCATGCGTGTAAGTAATAGATGGTGTGATGTTCCAATCACTGTTTCGTTCGCGGCCTTTCGAGATGACGGTCACTCCATTATTAGGCGTACTCAACTCGTTTTTGATATACTCATAATTGTGACGAATATTCAAATTGGCTTTTACTTTCAACGAAATCGGATATTGTACATTGATTTGGTTCGTCAATCTCCAAATTGGATTTACAGCTCTATCCACCGAAAACGGTCTGACACTAAAACCATCTGTGTTGTAATTATTAAAAAAATAATTGATACCAAATTTTTTATACGTTGTGCTAGCATTGATGTTAATGTCCGCAGTGTTAAAATTTTGAGTGGCTTTTCCTTCAGCTTTGTAAGGAAACAAACCATAGCGAACACCCACCGAAAATTTCGGCTTTGTATTTCTATCTGTAATAATATTGATTACACCAGCCAAGGCTTCCGAACCATAAAGGCTCGAAGATGGCCCTTTCACAATCTCAATTTTTTTGATGTTGCCGACCGACAAACGATTCAGATCCAAGATGCCACTCGTGCGACCAACCAAAGGTTCGCCATCGACCAAGATCAAAGTATAGCTGCTCGCCAAGCCTTGCATTTGCACTCCAACACCGAATCCACTTGTCAAAAACAAACCTGTTTGCTCTTGCAAAACGTCTTTAAGTCGCAGAGAACCAATCTGTTGTATCGTTTTTTGAGTTACGAGTGTTGTTGGCACAGCTACATTACTGAGTTTGCGTTCAGTACGTGTTGCGGTCACGACTACGTTGTCGATATTGAGCGAATCGCCAGTTTGTGCTGAAACTTGCGTGCTGATTAGCAAGTAAACACTTAGTTTTACAAAAGCAACAGCACGTTTTTGTGCTACACTATATATGTATAATATTTTATTCATAAATGCTTTTGTAAAATGTAAAAAGTGTAAAACTTAGATTTTTATCGAATAAAATGAAAAAAATAAACTTTTGTTCAAAATTTCAGATAATTGGAAGTTAGAAAATATAAAATAAATTACATTTAGTAATCCATAATTTTTAATTTGAATAAATGCAAAATGTTTTAAACACGAATTTGAAGTCGAATTTTTCAAATTACACGAATCGTAAATAAGAATTTAAATTACACTAAGTTTTGAAACAAAGTTTCAAAAACAAAATTTAACGAATTATACTAAAGTGATTTTGGTTTTCGGATTTGTGATTTTGATAAATATAAGCAGTCATACCCTTTTTACTCAAAACAAATGTTACTTATTTTAACACGAATTTTCACTCAATTTAACGAATTACACGAATCGTAGATAAATAATTTCACTAATTTTGAAACTTACGTTTCAATCCGTAATGCACAATTTTTAGTAAAAGTGTAAAACATTA
>JAYUJV010000106.1:0-10207 GCA_043764975.1 Saprospirales bacterium | reverse complement strand
CGGTTGTCGGCTATCCGCACGACATCAAAGGACAAGGCATTTATGCGTATATTATTTGTAAAAATGATATTTTAGATGAAAAAACCTTCAAAACAGAGGTTTTAGCAGAAGTAACCAAGCAAATTGGTGCAATCGCAAAACCTGACAAAATACAAGTCGTGGTCGGTTTGCCAAAGACGCGTTCGGGTAAAATTATGCGCCGTATCTTGAGAAAAATTGCTGAAGGCGATGTATCAAATTTGGGCGATACTTCAACGTTGTTAGATCCGAGCGTGGTGGATTCAATACTAAAATCTAAGATTTAGTTAGAAAATCTTTTATTTTATTTTTAGTTAATAATCATTATTTTTGTACAAAATATTTTACAATGACATCAAATACATCAGCACCTTTATCTAATTTGCAAGTTGAATTGTTAAAACTTTATGCAAAAGGAATTCCTGATGAGCATTTAGAAGAGTTAAGAGTTTTGATTGCAAGATTTTTGATGGATAAAGCACGAAAAAAAATCAATGTAGTATCATCCGAAAAAGGTATTACACAAGAAACATTAGACAATTTGCTTATCTGTTCTCAAAATAGATGAATTTATGGCTGTACTAAATAAATAAAAGACAATATTTTGTTTTTTCAAGTAAAAAAAGCATATTCGACACCTAGTCAAATATGCTTTTTCTTATTCTTTTTAATCTCATGCAGGCTGCATTTGTTGCGAATAACGTATTTTTAAACGTTGTGCAAGATTTAAGATTTCATTTATCGAAGTATCATTGTCTTCAAAAGCTAACTCTTTTATTGCCGAAATGCCGTTGGAGACATTTCTATCAAAAAAAAATTGAAATTGCTTAGGCGAAAGGCTCAACATATAACCGCGCATAAATGCAAGACGTTCTTTTTCATCTTGAATACTCAAATATGTAGTTAAAAATAATTGATATTTTTTCATTGTAATTTTATTTAGACTTTAATAACTGTTCAATTTTGAGAATTTCATCAAGGATTTCATCAATTTTTAATAGTATTTCTTTTTGTGAACCAAAATATTTCAAAGTTTCATATGGGTATAGATCCATAATTTTTAGTTGGTCAATTAGGATTTTCTTTTGACTTTCTAATTTTTGTTTTTTCGCTTTATTCAACATATTAAAAAAAATATTTAATGCAAATATAGGCATAATTATTATTATTTGAAAATGAATTTTCCTAAAAGTGGATAGTTTTTCATAATAATTTGCTTATCTGTTCTCAAAATAGATGAATTTATGGATATTTTAAATAACTGATTTATAACAAAAAAAGCATATTCGACATCTAGTCAAATATGCTTTTTTGTTTAGTTTTAATCAATTACAGGTTTATGCTTTGCTAATCGTATTATAATTTCAATAACTTTTGTGTTGCATTTTCATTGTTATATCCGGTGCATCTGACAAAATAAGCACCAACATTTATATTTGAAAGCGAGATTTCAACTTCGTTTGCATCACTGGTTTGTTCCGAAATTTTTGCACCAATCATATTAAATATTTCTACTTTTTTTATTTTAAAAGAACTAGAAATATTGACTCTATCGTTTGCTGGATTTGGGTATATATTTAGCTTATTTTGCTTAAAATCATCTTTTATACTCGTTGAGATACTTTTTTTCCTTAATGGAACGGTTGCAGCTATACAATTTGATTGGATGCGCATTAAATCAAAATATTTACCGTTTACGTTATTTAATTGAGGTTTAGAAACGATTAAACCAGTACTTAAATTTACGCCAACTAATTCGCTGCCATTGTTGTAATAATAGGTCATTGTATTGGGATCTATAGTCGAACCTGCATTTAATGTATATCCACTTTTAGAAATTGAATAAGGTGAAACGGCGGTTACTACACCTGTTGCTGGATTGATTTTACCTAAACGTATGCTTGAAGAATCTAATTTGGTACTCCAAGTCATCAAAGCAGCATTGTAAACACTATCAAAATAGTTTTTTCTAATCAAACCATAAATGGTACTATCTGCGCACGAGTAAGTAAAATTATCAAAATAAGTTCCACCGTTTATTTGGAAAGGTTTTGAAGAATAAATACTTCCGTTATACATATCTAAACCAACAAAATTAGAACCTGAAGAATAATAATAAACCTTTTGAAAAGGGTCGATGGCACTACCAGCTACCGCATAACCTTGGCCAATTGAAGTTGGTGATATTTGAGAAATCGTTCCAGTGCTTGTATTGATGGTCGATAAATAAAGTTCACCATCTATTGCACCTGTACTTGGGTTTTGTTTAGATTTGCGAGCTAATCCATATAAAGTAGAATCAGAATTATTGAATCTAAAATTGTCAAAATAACTAGCTGCTATTGGGTTATTTATTAAAGCACTATTGAGTTCTGCACCTGTACTTAAATCTACTGTTTTTATTTCATTGAAGCCCATAAAGTGATAAGTATTGGCATACGGATTCAGTGCTGCACCAGTTATATTCACAAACTGCGATAGCGTTTTCGTACTAATATTAGTTACTGTACCAGTAGCTGGATCTACTTTTGCAAGCAAAACTTGACCGTTATTTCTTGTGATACCATAAAATTGATCTACTATCTGAGCGGACGAAGTAAAAGCGAACATTGTTAGGATGGCGATTATTAATTTACGCATGATTGGTAATTTTTTTACATTTAAAAATTGAATTTGGTATTTGGAAAACACGATATATTTACCAAGATGCAAAAAGTAATAAAAAAGTTGCCTGACTTTTAATTTTTTTTTAATTTTTAATTTCATTTAAAACAAAAAAAACGAACCAACTCACATTGATTCGCTTTTTATATTTTTAATTTATTATTTATAATTAATTGATTGTCAATATTTTATAAATTAATTCATCGCTTTTTCGACAATAACTCTTTGCTCTGTGGCACTGACTTTTGCGTAGCCAACGGCTGGCGACGCGCTCAATCGGCGAGAGATACAAGACCAACCTAAATCGGCATGGCGTGAAGCGATGAAGCTCCATGCGCCCATATTTTCTGGTTCTTCTTGCGCCCATACAAATTGTGCGCCTTTATATTTTGCCATAATTGCTTTTATTTGCTTATCAGGAAAAGGGTAGAGTTGCTCTACTTTCACTATTGCAACATCTGTAATTTCTTTTACCTTTTCTTTCTCATAATTACTAGCTGTTTCATTTAATATTAAGCCGTTGCGTCTAGCTTCGAGGTCTTCGCTGATTTTGCCTGAGCAAAACACAACTTTACGTACTTTCTTAGGCGCTTTTGCATCGTCTATCACTTCTTGAAAACTCGTGCCTTCATAAATTTCAGAAATAGATGATTTGAATACTAATAATTTTGATTTTGGCGAAGCTATAATCAATGGTTTGCGGAAATCGCGCGCCAACTGGCGACGCAATACGTGAAACAAATTGGCGGGCGATGTGATGTTACAAATTGTCATGTTGTAATCACCACAAAGTTGCAAATATCGTTCAATTCTGCACGATGAGTGTTCTGGACCTTGACCTTCATATCCATGTGGCAATAGCATTACGAGACCACTTTGGCGCTGCCATTTGCTTTCGCCCGATGCGATGAATTGGTCAATCATAATCTGACAACCATTCGAGAAATCACCGAATTGTGCTTCCCAAATTACAAGGTTATCGGGATTAGTAAGTGAGTAACCATACTCAAATCCGAGTACTGCATATTCAGACAAATGTGAATTATACATTCGCATAGTACCTTGATTGTCAGCTATTTGCGCTAATCTTTCATACTCGTATTCAGCATCGCGATCTAATATATTTCCCTCCTTATCCTTCGCTTTATCAATATATTTCAATACAGCATGACGGTGGCTAAATGTTCCTCGCTTCACATCTTGACCCGTAAATCTTATGTCTTTTCCTTCATTCAAAATAGACGAATAAGCCAATAACTCAGCAGTTCCCCAATCAATACATTTTTCAGATATTATGCTATCTAAATTTTTAAATGGAACTTTATTTTGTGCTTTCACAAGTTCAGGCGCATATTGTAGTTTGTTTACAAGTGCTGTAATTGTTGTTTCGGCCACACCAGTTTTAGGCGAAGCCAAATAATCTTTTGGATCTACGCTAAAACGCATCGCAGCCCATTCTTTTTCGGCAGCTTGGTATTTCGGTAATAATGTCTTATCGCTCCAATTATCCAAACGATTTTGTAAATCTTTCCAAAAATCTTCTTTTGTCAATTCTTCAACTAACAATGATGTTTTTTCAACATTATCAGGAATTGGGCTTTTTATCACACCTTTGTTATATAACTCTGTACCATAAATAGTTCTCAAGTTATGATGCCCCAATTTTATATCATTTCCGATATTTTTATACATCAAAGGCTGTGTTACAAATGGATTATCGCCTTCGTTGTGACCTCTGAAACGGTAACAAACCATATCTATAAAGACCTCAGCCTTAAACTTTTGACGGTATTCGGTTGCCAATTCTACTGCAAAAACCACTGCTTCTGGATCATCACCATTGACATGGAAAATTGGTGCTTGAACCATGTTTGCAGCTGCGGTACAATAATATGACGAACGAGCGTCGTCGAAATCGGTCGTAAAACCGACTTGATTGTTGATTACAAAATGTACAGTTCCACCAGTCTTAAAGCCAGGCAAATTACACATTTGCACCGTTTCATACACTACGCCCTGCCCAACTGCGGCAGCATCGCCATGTATCACAATCGGCAACACTTTATTGTAATCGCCAGCATATTGTTGATCTACTAAAGCACGGGCAATACCTTCCACAACTGGATTTACGGCTTCGAGGTGCGATGGATTATATGCCAATTTTGTTTTGATAGTATTGCCATTCGCTGCTCTTATTTCAGAAGAATAACCCATGTGGTATTTTACATCGCCATCGCCATCGAAAGAATCACTTTTTTCAAATTTTTCGTTAAACTCAGAAAACAACATTTCTGCGGGTTTACCCATCACATTTATAAGCGTATTCACACGACCACGGTGTGCCATACCAATCAAGACTTCTTCAACACCAGATTCTGCACCTTTATTGATAATGGCATCCAAAGCAGCAATTGTCGCTTCGCCTCCTTCGAGAGAAAAACGTTTTTTGCCTACAAATTTTGTTTGCAAAAATTTTTCTAAAATGACGGCATGATTGATTTTTTCATAAATACGCAAACGCTTTCCGTCCGTAAAATTATATGAATTGAGGTCGCGGGTTTCGATACGCTCGCGCAACCACATACGACGCTCACGGTCTTGTATATGGTTGTATTCAAAACCGATATGCTCAGAATACATTTTTTCGAGACGAGCCATTATTTGGCGCAACGTAGCATTAGGCAAACCAAATTCTTTACCTGACTGAAAAACGACATCTAAATCTGCATCAGTCAAACCGTAGTCCAAATAACTCAAATGTGGTTTTCTGTCGCGGCGGTCACGTATTGGATTCGTAGTCGATAAAAAATGACCACGATCACGGTAACCATGAATCAAAGAAAGCACAGCCACTTCTTTATCAGAATAACCTGTGCCGCCACTTTCGACAGCTGGCGAAAGCTCTGAAGCATTTTCAAAACCTAAAAAATAAGCTGCCCAAGTAGCATCTACGCTATTCGAATCTTGTTTATATTGCTGGTACATCGCTTCCGACACTTGCGGATGCATATTCATTATTGCTGAAAAATCACTCATTCTTACAATTCTATATGTTTACTATAATGCTTTATTTTATCTAACGAATTTCTTTGTTCTTTGTTTGGTTTTATGATAATAATAAACTTACAAAAACCGAGCAAATATAAGTTTTTTTTATGAAAAAATCTAATTTATTTTTTTTAAATGACCATTAGAATCTAAGTTTTCAAAATATAATTTTAAATTTTTTGTTTTTGCAAATATTATTATTTTAAAATGTAGTTATTACGTACTTTTGTTTCAATAATTTTTTATCAAAAAAATATTTTTTCAACTCATTTGTTACTATAAAATCTTTAATATGAAACAATGAATTGAAATAAACGTTTTTTAGTTTTATAAATATTTTCAAAATGATAGCAGCAATTAAAAACGCAGTAGATCGAGTTCTGCAAGGCGAAAAATATAGCATTTCTAATTTCATAAACGGTGAATTTATCGAAACGATGGACGACACCTATATATATGGTGAAAATCCTGCCATTGGCAAAATTCAGTTTAGGATTCCGCGTTCCAAAAAAAGTGATGTGGAATATGCTGTCAAAAAAGCCGAAACTGCTTTTCCGATTTGGTCGAATATGAACGTTGAAAAACGACACGATATTTTAAAAAAAATTGCTGATTTAATCCTCGAAAATGCCGAATATTTGGCCTTAGCAGAAACGTTGAGTAGCGGAAAAACAATCACGACTTCAAGCACAATTGATATACCACGTTCGGCTTCAAATTTCAAATTTTTTGCGACAGCCATTATGCACTTTGCGTCCGAATCGCACGAAATGCAAGGCGAAGCCATCAATTATACGCTCCGACAACCGATTGGCGTTGTTGGTTGCATTTCGCCTTGGAATTTGCCTTTGTACCTTTTTACTTGGAAAATCGCACCCGCACTCGCAGCGGGAAATTGCGTGATTGCGAAGCCTTCGGAAGTCACGCCATTTACGGCATATTTATTGGCATATATTTGCAAAGAAGCTGGCTTGCCAGATGGCGTTTTAAATATTTTGCACGGACTTGGCAACGAAGTTGGGACTGAAATTGTGAGCCATAAAAAGATTAAAGCGATTTCGTTTACAGGCGGCACTTCTACTGGTGCGGCCATTGCAAAAATCGCTGCGCCGATGTTCAAAAAGTTGTCTTTGGAGCTTGGCGGCAAAAATCCAAACATCATTTTTGAAGATTGTGATTACGAAAAAATGCTCGTTAATACGATTCGTTCATCTTTCAATAATCAAGGTCAAATTTGCTTATGTGGAAGTCGAATATTTGTACAAAAGTCTATCTATGAGCGTTTTAAACATGATTTTATTGATAAAGTAAAATTATTAAATGTCGGAAATCCACTCGAAAAAACATCGAATCAAGGCGCTTTGGTTTCAAAATCGCACTTGGATAAAGTATTGAGTTATATTGATTTGGCGAAAGCCGAAGGTGGAAAAATCCTTTGTGGTGGCGAACGTATTTTGCTCGAAAATGAATTTAAAAACGGCTATTTTTTAGCACCAACCGTCATAGAAAACTTAGCTTTTGATTGCCGAACAAACCAAGAAGAAATATTTGGCCCAGTTGTAACCATTATGCCTTTTGAAACCGAAGTAGAAGTGTTGATGATGGCAAACAGTGTCGAATATGGACTGGCGGCATCGGTTTGGACAGAAAATATTAGCCGCGCCAATCGCATGGCAACTCAATTACAAACTGGCATCGTTTGGATTAATTGTTGGATGTTGCGCGACCTTAGGACACCTTTTGGTGGTGTAAAGTCGTCAGGTGTAGGTCGCGAAGGCGGTTGGGAAGCGCTCCGCTTTTTTACTGAAGCAAAGAATGTGACGATAAAATACTAGTTTTTAAGTACGAAGTACTGAGTACGAAGTACGAATTCTAAAAAAATCGAACTTTTGCTTTGTATTTCGTACTTATTTAAAAATCGTATTTCGTACCTCGTACTTTGTACTTTTTAAAATATTTATTTTAAATTATCAATAAAATATTATATTTGCATTTTTAAACATATATGAGACAAAAACAAGCCGACGCCTTAGTCATTATTCCGACATATAATGAACTTGAAAACATCGCTCGAATGTTGGATACGGTCTTGTCATTCCCTAAAGTGTATCATATTTTGATTGTCGATGATGGTTCGCCTGATGGCACGGCGGCGATTGTGAAAGAATACCAAAAGCGTTTTCCGCATCAATTATTTTTGTTGGAACGTAGTGAAAAATCAGGTCTTGGTCGAGCGTATATTGCAGGATTTAGATGGGCTTTTGAGCGTCATTATGAGTATATTTTAGAGATGGATTGCGACTTTTCACACAACCCTAAAGACTTAAATCGTCTTTTAGCAGCTTGCGAAGAAGATGGAGCTGACTTGTCGGTTGGTTCAAGGTATGTGAAAGGTGGGAAACTCGAAAATTGGCCTTACAATCGCGTGTTGTTGTCGTATTTTGCATCGCTTTATGTGCGCATCATTACGTTTATGAATGTAAAAGATGCAACTGCAGGTTTTGTGTGTTACCGACGTAACTTATTGGAAACCATTGATTTAGATAAAATTCGATTCGTTGGTTATGCTTTCCAAATCGAAATGAAATATGCAGCACATTTATTAGGTTATAAGATAAAAGAAATACCGATTACGTTTACCGACCGTATGGAAGGTAACTCAAAAATGAGTAAAGGAATTGTGAAAGAAGCGATTATTGGTGTACTAAAAATGCGATATTTTAGTTTATTTAATACATATAGAAAGTAACTATACTTAATATAAAAAGGTATAAAAATTTGATAATCAAATTTTTATACCTTTTTTGTTTTAGGTAATTATTTTAATCAACTTGAAATGACATTATTTCAATCAAAAAAAATAGATTTATATAAGTTTTAAGTAACTTTGCTTTTTAAAACAATTCAATTACACTATTCATCAACAACTTATTATGAGCGCAAATCGCACTATTTTAATGCTGATATTTATCGCTTCTGCGACCGTTTTGTTGGCTCAAAAGAGCACAATAGAAGGCTATGTTTTTGAAGACAATAATAGAGGTTACATCAATCAAGTCAAAATAAATATCGTAGAGGACAAAACTGGGTTTGAACGCGGCGAAACGCTCACGAACACTGAAGGTTTTTTTTCTATCGAAGTTCCCGAAGGCGGCACTTATCGCATAAATGTCAAAAAAGATATTTTTAATCCCAAAGCGGAAGTCATTACAGTTAATAGTGGCGAAAAAGGGTTTGTGAAAATCGAAATGTCGCGTAAACCAGGCTATATATTTAATGTTACGCTTGCCAAAAAGCGCGTACAAAACGAGCCAACCGATGCCATAGAAGGCGCAAAAGTAGAAGTATATAACAATACCTTGAAAACTCAAATATTGGGAATCGATAGTGCTGCACACGATTTTGGTTTCAATATGGAACGCGGTAATCACTATACGCTCTTGATTCGCAAAAAAGGTTTTTATAACAAAAGAATTGAGGCTTACGTAAATGTAAAAACCTGTATTTTGTGTTTAGATGGCGTAGATGGCGTGACTCAAAACAGCCCTGCGGTCGTCGATAACCTAACAAGTGGCTTACAAATGGGAACATTGGTGGCCAATCTCGAATTACAACCGCTTGAACTCAATTCTACTGTCCGTATCGAAAACATCTATTATGACCTTGGCAAATCTGAATTGCGTCCACAATCCATCAAAGAATTAGAGAAATTGGCTTCTGTCTTGAAAATCAATCCAGCTATACAAGTCGAATTGAGTTCGCATACGGATAGCCGTGGCGATGATGCGTCGAATCTACAACTTTCGCAAAACAGAGCAGAAGCTGCTGTTCGTTACTTAATTGCTCAAGGTATTGTTGCAGAAAGATTGAGTGCAAAAGGTTATGGCGAAACACAATTGGTCAATAAATGTGCAAATGGCGTGATTTGTCTCGAATCCGAACATCAACAAAATCGTAGAACAGAACTCAAAATAACTGGTATCGGCAAAGATCCATATTTAGATAAATCGTTGATGGAAATCATAAAAGACGAAGAATTGGAAAATTTCTTGCGTGAAGAAAGTAAAACGCCAACCCAACAATATAAAGAAGGCGAAGCCATGCCTGAAGATTTGAAAAAATTTATTAATAAACAAAAAAAAGGTGAAGCGCCGAATGAATCAAATGCTGCACCAGTAGAAACGAAACAACCTCAAAAAGAATCTAAAGTATTAGATCCTGCTGAAGTAATCAATCAATCGAGTCAAAAAAAAAGTGATGTAAATGGTTCAGTTAAGTCAATTGCGAAAGCAAATTCGATGATAAAAACGCAAGTATTAGATGTTGATAATCAAACAGTTAGAACTGAAAAAGTTGCTGTTGAAAAAAAAAGTAATCTTGCGAATGATGAGTTAGAACCCATCACAACTCAGAATTTACCGACTGCCGAAGCCTCAAAATTTGTTGATAAAACGCTTGTAAAACATAAAGTATCAAC
>JAYUJV010000105.1:0-10243 GCA_043764975.1 Saprospirales bacterium | reverse complement strand
GACGCGTAACCATACTATTGAGCATTTCTAACTCAGTATGTATGTTACTATCATCAAAATAGTCTCCTCCTTGTTGATCGCTAGAGTTCTCGTTGAGTTCTACGATTTGATCTTTTGTAAAATCTAAATCCTCTTTTGCTGCTGATAGTTTACCTTCTATTAGCGCCTTAAATTCCGCTAAATCTTGATCATTGTAGCGATTGACGACATTTTGCGACATCGGTAAAAATATTATGTTATTATAAATGTAATTGGTTTTATTTCGAACCGCAAAAATCGGACTTTATTTGTTATAAATGCAAATAGATGTGAAAAAAAATAATATTTATTTTTAAAACATAACATCTTTTTAACAAAAAGGACTGATTTTGAGGCTTTTAGCTTTTATTTTAAGATTTAAAATGATTATTCGCTCATGTCCATGGTAGTAAAAACGTTACTTACGTCTTCATCATCCTCGAATTTATCAATCAATTTTATCAAATCTTCGGTTTGCTCGTCCGTTATTTTTTTCAATACGGTCGGAATGCGAATCAGTTCTGCATTTTCGACTTCTATGTTTCTGTCTTCGAGTGCTTTTTGCATTGTACCAAATTCGCTAAAAACGGTATAAAGTACGATTTCATCGTCTTCAACTTTTAGTTCGTCCAGACCAAAATCGATGAGTTCGAACTCTAATTCTTCTGGGTTTTGGCCTTCTGCCTTGATGCGAAACATTCCCTTACGATCGAACATATAATCCACCGAACCACTCGTACCCAATGAACCACCGCTGCGGTTGAGGTACAAGCGCATATTGGCTACCGTTCGAGTTGGATTATTGGTAGTGGTTTCGACCAAAAAAGCGATGCCATGAGGGCCGTAACCTTCATATACAACCTCCAAAAAATCGTCTGCATCTTTTGATGTAGCGCGTTTGATGGCTGCATCTACATTGGCTTTAGGCATATTGGCCTTGCGTGCATTGAGTACTGCCAATCGCAAACGTGGGTTGTATGCAGGATCTGCCACGCCTTCTTTAATTGACAAAGCAATCTCGCGGCCAATTTTTGTAAACACTTTCGCCATATTGGCCCAGCGCTTCATCTTGGTCGCTTTTCGATATTCAAAGGCTCTTCCCATATTTTTTTATTAAAACTTTTTATTAAAACAGTTATTTGGATTTTTTTATATGTTTATTAAAACGATGCAAAGGTATTAAGTAAAATCAAAAATAAAAATGGAATCTATATAAAAATTAAACCTTTTGTGCGTTTTCTTTATTTTTTTAGTTTTTTGATGCTCAAATAGATTCAAAATGCCAATGATAAGCGCATCTTATGTTACCAAGTTTTCAATTGCCCGACTTCAAATGTCCATTGAGGCGTAAACAATTGACCTACTATATTGGCACTATACCAAGGACTAATATTTGGTTCGTTGTTGTTTTTTAGGATTTGAGTTTCTTGCGCAGGCATATAGCTCTGTGCGAGCATAAACATTTTTTCGCCCGATTTGTTTTCAGCGACATCAACCACAATCACTGCATGACCAGGAGAACCACCTACGATAAACACATCGCCAGCTGCAATGTTTTTTATATTTTTAGGCGTTAGGTATTTCGATAACGATAATGTTCCTGCATAAATGAACACAAAATCCATATAATTCCTAAAATCTTTGTAGGTATTACTTGGTTCGGCGTTCTTTCGCCAAGTTGTCTTGTTGCCTTCTACGAGTATTCTGTTGCCTTTTGCCCATTCGGTATAGTCCATCTCGAAACCATTGGTCAAGGTAAATGAAATTTTGTCGTAGGCTTTTATACTATAAAAATATTCGCCACGCAATCGCATCACTGCATCTGCACATTGCTGCAAATCGCGGGGCGAAATGTCCATATCCACCACCGCGTCATGCACATCTTCGAGTTTGGTGTCGCCGTTGTAGTATTTTACCTTAGTACCCACTGGTTTCAGTGGTAATTGTCGCAAATATTGTGCAAATGTACCATTTTCGGCAGCTTTTCGCTCGAATCCTTTTGGCGTTTTAAACCTTGTACCGATGGTTTTACCCTCAATATTCTGCAAGCCATTTTGCACAACTTTAGTACTTTTACCTGTCGTTTGTCCACAACTAACCACAGTCGTCAGTAGCAAAGAACAGTAGAGTAGTCTAAAGATGTGTTTTTTCATGGGGTGTTTTGAAGTTAAAAATTATTTTGAGCTTTAAATAAACTGTAACCTGTCAAATTTAGGGATTTTAATTCATTGATATTGTCTGAAAAAGGATATTTTTCATTATTGTAAATTTCTAAATATTTTCCAATTCTTTTTAATCTATCCTCTTCATCAATAAAATATTTATCGTCGTTGGGACAACCATCTTCATCTAAATCATTATTGTCAAAAGCCGCCCAGTAACCTTCATTCAATAGGGCGTTTAACTGTTCAGTCGTCTTTGAAACAGGAAGAAATTCAGCAAAAGGCTTAGGTGCATGTCTTTGTTCAATAACTTCTTTTTTGCTCATAGGCTCATCTAAAAAAAATTGCAAATCACTACTGTAACCATCTATTGGCTTGCCATTTTGTTCTAAATTATAAAATAAAACACCACCATCGTGTAAATGAAATGACAAAGCAAATGTACCGAGTTTTTTGCTTAATGAGTTTGTTAAGTCATACAGATAAAATGGATTTTCAATTTTTACATTTATCTCTTTCACTGTTATCCAATGGCCAATAAGTGGTGAAACCAAATAGAACACGCCATTTTCTTTATAGACACGCTCGGTTACTTCTTTTTCAAAATTAGCATTATCAATTGCAACTATCTCAATCCTAGCTAAACCTCTAGTATTTTTAAGTTCGTCACTCAATTTGTTTAAAACTTCAATTTGAGTGCTTTTATAGATATGTAAAACGGTTGCAAACAAGGCCATATATATAGTTTTAATCGTAAATATAATTTTTATATTTTATAAATATTTGATAATCAATATTTTATAAAAATATTATCTTTAAATTCCAAAATCTTTCGCTTGGAAAGGATAGCGTTCTTGATACAGTTTCGTAATCATTTCGGTCATTTTTTCACGCAAACCTTCTATGTTTTCTTTCGTGATGGCCGAAATAAAAATATTATCGTAGCCGAGGTTATTTTTCAAATTGGTCTGTATTTCGTCCAATATCTCTTGTTTTGTTTCCTCATTGAGGTACAAGTCGAAGTTGCGCTCGCGGTAAAGGTCTATCTTATTGAATACCAAAAGCGTGGGTTTGTCATACGCATTCAGCTCTTGAAGCGTTGCATTTACGGTCTTGATATGGTCTTCGTATTGCGGATGTGCAATGTCCACCACGTGTATTAGCAAGTCGCTTTCGCGCACTTCATCGAGTGTAGATTTAAAACTTTCGACCAAATGATGCGGCAATTTTCGGATAAATCCGACGGTGTCAGACAGCAAAAACGGCATTGTGCCAAACACAACTTTGCGCACCGTCGTGTCCAAGGTCGCGAATAATTTATTTTCGGCAAACACATCAGATTTGCTAATCAGGGTCATCATCGTCGATTTGCCGACATTGGTGTAACCCACGAAAGCGACTCGAATCATCTCGCCGCGACTCTTGCGCTGCGTCATGTTCTGACGGTCGATTTTGACTAAGTCTTTTTTGAGTACCGCCACTTTTTCGTTTACGATACGGCGGTCAGTTTCGATTTCTTTTTCACCTGGCCCACGCATTCCGATACCACCGCGCTGACGCTCAAGGTGCGTCCACAAACCACGCAATCGAGGTAAAATATACTGCAATTGAGCCAATTCGACTTGTGTTTTGGCCTGTGCAGTTTGCGCACGGCTCGCAAATATATCCAAAATCAACGTACTACGATCTATGATTTTTACCTTCAATTCTTCTTCGATGATATTGGTTTGCTTACCCGTGAGGTCATCGTCGAAGATAACCATCGTGATGTCTTCATGTCGCACGATATACTCTCGGATTTCTTTGAGTTTACCTGAGCCAATGAACGTTTTAGCATCGGGATGTTGCAAGCGTTGCGTGAAGCGCACGACTGCATCCGCGCCAGCTGTGAGTGCCAAAAATGCCAATTCGTCGAGGTATTCGTTCGCCTTTTCTTCGGTTTGAAGCTGCGTGATGACACCTACCAAAATCGCTTTTTCAATTTGTTTTACAAGGCCTTTCTGATCGGCCTGTTTTAGGTTAAATTCGTTTTGTGCCAATGCGATGTATATGATTGTATAAAGGAAAAACTTTTATTTTATTTTTAAATGAATTTATTTTAATTTATAAATAGTTGATTATTAATAAATTAGGTATTGTTTTATATCAAGAAAAACATATATTTATTTTTAATATGTCGTGACTACGGCGCTTTTGTTGGTCTTGGGTAATCATTTTTTTACCGATATGTCATGCCTACGGCATTTGTTTTCCGATAATGCCGTAGGCATGACATATCGGTAGCTCACAAATGATATATAAAAATTGCAAAAGCTCCATAGGAGCGGCACATTGAATTTATAGGTTATTATATTATTATAGGAGTTGAAACCTTTTTTATCAACTTATTTCCCTTTTGCGCTCAATGCAGCTTCTGTTTCTAAGGCATCAATGTCGCGAATCATCAATCGGCTGCGGCTGAAAGTAATTTGGTTGTTGTTACGCAGTTCGTTGAGAATCGTGGTTACGGTTTGTCGCGAAGTTGCAGTTAAATTTGCAATTTCTTGATGCGTAAAAAATTTTTTTACTAAGGTATCGAAGCCAACGCGTTGTCCTTTTTTGCGCCCAATCTCGACTATAAATTCTAGGATTCGTGTTCGCGCATCTTTAAAAATCAAAGATTCGAGTCTGCGCTCCATATCTAGTTGGCGATTGCCGATGATGTTCATAAAAAATAGATACAAGCCGTTGTGCGTCTTAAATAAATCCGTCATTTCGCTATTCGTAATAACACAAACTTCGGTATCTTCCATGGCATACGCAAAATCGCGGCGTTTGCCTTCGCCAATAATGGCCAGTTCTCCAAACACTTCTCCCGACGTCAATACAACCTTAGTCAATTCTTTGCCAGCTTCGCCATAAGAGCCGATTCGGACGCGACCTTCGGTCAGGAAATAAAGTTTATCCGACTCTTGGTTAGGCATATATATGTATTCGCCGCGCTTAAATTTCTTTTTTGGACTCGGACTCATAGCTTGTTTTTTTGGGCAAAAAATCCCTGTTACATCTATGTTTTCGAGATACCAAAACGATTGTGCTTTACTCATTTCGTTTATTTATTTTCTACTCTGTTCAATAACAGATTTATATGTTTATTTGTTCCTTTTCGATACAAATATAATGACTTAAATTGTAGTGCAAGTATTTTTATCTATTTGCGATTGATTATTTTATTAAAATCAAAAAAATTACTTTCATAATGACCACAAAAAAAGCCTTTAGTACATGACTAAAGGCTTCTTTGTATTAAAAATCAAATGAAAATATTAACGCAAGAGCGTAACATCGCCTTTGATTACTTTTTCGTCAGTACTTCCGCCTTCTGTATAATACACTAAGTACAAATACGTATCAGATGGTGCATCGCCACCGTCCCAATCAGCGCTGCTATCGTGCAACAAATTGCCCCAACGATTATACACTTGTATTTTCTTGATGGTAATGTTGTCTTTTACAGCTGGCTTAAAGGTCTTGTTTTCATTCGTTGCGCTATTCGGACTGAATGCCAAAGGCATTTTTATATCCGAAGGAACTGTCACGGTTGCTGTCGCGGTCGCCGTACAACCATTGACCGCAATCGCTGTAACGGTGATAGTTGTTGCTTTCGTAACAGTCAATATCGCCAATTGTCCAAGGGCTTTTAAGCTATCTGCAGTGGCACTCCAAGTAAATGTCTTTATAGCTGGTGTTGCACCGACAACGGCACTGAAGTTTATTTTTTCGCCAGTTTTTGAATCTTTGATGTTCGGAATAATAGAAACCGTAGGCGCTACCAAGGCTACGACTACGTTAGCGATTGCCGAACAACCTTCTTTATCGGTTACGGTTACAGCGTAATTTCCATTTTTTACACTTGTTGCCAAGCTAGTTGCGGCACCATTGCTCCACTTATAAGTATATGGTAATGAGCCACTTACGCCACTTGCTGTCAAATTAGCCGTACAGTCGGCGTTTGTGATAACGCTTGCCGTTGCATTAAATGAATTGCTTGCAGTGACGGTTGTAGTAGTTGTGGTCGTACAACCATTTTTGTCAGTGACAGTCAAAGAGTAAGTGCCAGATTTTGCGTTCAATAATTCAGCATTTATACTATTGTCGCTCCACTTATATGTGTAAGGTGCGCTACCGCCTATACCAGTACCTACCAATTTTGCACCGCATGAAGAAGTAGTCACGACCGCAATAGAGGCTGCCAAAGCTGCCGCTGTGCCGACTGGGAATGTTTTTTCAAAAATAACACAATCTTTTAGTTTTACACTAATGCCTATACTTGCGTTTTGAGCATTATTCAGCACTACAGTTGTATTGTATAAATCTAAACCCGATGTAATGACCGCACCTGTAGTTAGGTTTGTCCAAGTATAAATGGCGTTTGGCACTTTTGTAGCACTAAAAACAAATGAATTTGTACAACTTTGGGCTTTTACATCAGCCATAAGTACGAACTCTTGCTTGATTGTTTTTTTGCTGTCTTTTGTGTTGCCACAAGCATCGATAATTAAGAAGAAATAATCGCCAGGTTTCACGTTGGTCAAAATCAAATCCTTTTGGTCTCCGCTTACAGTTGCTAATACGTTTCCGTTCGGGCCATCTAACATCTTTAATGTGTAAGGTCCAGAACCGCCTTTTACAGAAGCTGTCAAACTACCACTCGTGCTACCTGCACAAAGGAAATAATCGATGGCTAATGAATCTGGTGCTTTGTAAGTACCCGCTTTGAAAATAAAATCCAAAGTGTCGAGCGGACAAGCGTTGTCGTCGTTGCCGAGGTATAAATATGCCTTATGGCTCGTACCTATCACTTGATTGATGTATTGACCTGTCGTATTTTTGGCACAACCTGGTGCGCCTAAAATACAATCCAAGGTCGTAAAGTCGCCATCGTAATTGATAACGGGTATCTGCAAACTAGTGCCAGCCCAATAGCTATACCAATAGTTGCTGTTATGCAAGGTTTCTAAGATAATAGTCGGATCTGAAGGGCATTTCGGCGCTACGTATTTCAATGGCTCTATAACGATATTCGGTAACGTAATCGTAGTATCTGACAAACAAATCGCTGATGACTTGATGGTATATTTACCTGGCATCACTCGAATACGATTGTATTGAGATTGAGTGGTAGAGTCCGTAAATAACGAAATCAAAGGTGCATTTACCAGATTGCCTGGGCCACCACTTATAGTAGAGTTAGCACCAGCTGGCCCGATAGCGATAACGTCCCACATCGGAACACATCTGCCTGTCGCGTCTTTACCCGAAGCCATGCTGAGCTGTAACTTAAATTTATCTTTTACCAGTTGCACTGGCGTTTTGAAATCTGACCAACACGGCGCACTAATCGTTAAGTTATAAGTTCCTAATGCTAAATTATTAAAATTACCTGTGCGGTTACTATCCACAAATACGCCTTTGCTATCAAAAAGGACATATAGTGGACGAATACCTGTCGATGGTGGACATTTTCCTTCCGAAGAAGTTGTGCCAATCAAAGTATTTGCTTTTATAAAATTACAACCTGCCGTATATTTGCCAATCAATGCTGGGCCAGTTGTGGTTTTGAACATCGTCGCGCCACAAGCATCAGTGATACTGAATTTTTGAGGGCCACAAACTTTAAATGTAGCCGAACTATCTGTTTTTATCGTTTCTTTTGGCACGCAAGTTTCGCAAGTAATGGTATAAGGCGGACGTGGGTTATTGGCTTTATAATCCGCACCCGGCGAAACCATGACCATTTTTTTATCCAATACATACACTAAATCTTCGTCCAGGCAAGCGTAAGAAATGATACCAATCGCACCACAAGAGTCTGTAACTTGGAATTTACGTGCGCCCGATATTGGCGAAAGCCCCTTAAAAATAGGGTTTTTTAAGCCATTCGGGTTTGGTATTGAGTTGTTTAGATTGTCTAAGGTATAAAAATTGTAAGGCGGTGTACCACCCGAAACTTTGAGCGTGAATTCGCCTTTCGAGCAATTGCCACAAAGCACTTCTGGTTCGAGTCTTAAACAAGCCAAGGATTCGTATTTTATTCGATCACAAGCGTCTTGTATTTTTACTTTTACTTGTGCGCAACTACGCTTGATGTTGTAGGTAGAAACCGCTGACCAAGCAGTAGAATCATTACCGTTCACAACTTGATATTTGTATGGTTTTGCACCACCCATACCAGTAATGACAATATTGAGTGAGTCTTTCTTTTTACCAGTTTGGTTGCATATAGATGCAAATGTCAATTCTTCGCCTGGCAATGTGGTCTTGTAAGTTACATAGTTGCCACAAGCGTCTGTACAACGGATGTAGTATTCGCCTGGATTCAAGGCATTGAAAGTACTATCTTTCTGGGATGTACCAAATGTTTTGCCATCCGTAGAAATAGAAAAAGTATATGGTTTTTTGCCACCTTTTGCGCTACCAACAACGCCGCAAGTCGTTACTTTGCCAAGCAATGTAACTGGCGTATAAGTACCTTTTACGGTTACAGTTGCTGTTTGTACTTGTACTGGCGTGCTATTGTCCGTCACTTTCACTTGGTATGTGCCTGGTGCTAACGAACTAAATGTGTATAACTTTTGATTAATACACGCTTGACAGTTGGTACAAGGTGTCAAGTCATAACAATAAGGTGCTGTGCCGCCTGTCACACTAACCGAAATAGTTCCGTTTGAACTACAGTCAGATACGTTTGTAGAGGTCGTGATTTGCAATTGGGCATTGGCCGAAAAAGCAAACAAAGCAAATAATAAAATGGCCGAAATACGGTTCAGTAATAGTGTTTTAATTTTCATAGTTTTTCTTATTTTTTATATTAAAACTTATAATCAAGTACAAATAACTTTTTAATAAAATGATTGGGAATTTCCGATTTTTTGAAAAATTCAAATATTTTTTCAAAGTTAATACTTATCTCAAAATTAAAGATACATTTTAAGGTCAAAAGTTTATTTTTTCTTAAAAATGATGACACAACGCAATTGAAAAGACCGATTTCATAAATTATAAATTAAAAATAAAAGTCTTTTTGTTTAAAAAATAACTATAATTATAGAACAAAAGTAAAACAAAAATTGTCTTTATTCTGAAATAACATTAAAAGGTATGAAATTAGAAATTTCTGACCTATCTTTGTATTATAAAATACTCTATGGTTTTTTAGTGTATTTTTAAAATCTGTATGATAACACATGGCAATATATTCCATCAAAGATTTGGAGAAACTCTCGGGTATCAAAGCGCATACCTTGCGTATTTGGGAGCAGCGTTATGGTATCATCATTCCTGAGCGCACACCTACCAATATCCGTTACTATACTGATGCTGACCTAAAAGCAATCTTGAATGTAGCTTTGCTCAACAAAAATGGTATCAAAATATCGAAGATTGCGAGTATGACGCGCGAGCAAATGGCAGACCAAGTCGCTTCGGTTTCAGAAATAAACTTTGAACACTCTACACAACTCGATGCGCTTACTATCTCGATGATCGAAATGGATGAGTACAAATTTGATAAAATCATTTCGACCAATATTCAGCAAATCGGCTTTGAGCGTACTATGATGGAAGTTATACATCCGTTCTTAGATCGTTTGGGTGTGTTGTGGCTCACAGGTTCTATCAATCCTGTGCAAGAGAATTTTATGAGTTACCTCATTCGTCAAAAAATAATAGTCGCTATCGACAATATTCCGCTGTCGAAGTCCAAAGGCTCGAAGAAATTTTTGTTGTATTTGCCCGAAGGCGAAACTCAGGAATTGAGTTTGCTTTTCATGTATTACGTCCTCAAAGCACGTCGCTATCATGTTATATATGTAGGGCAAAACATATCTGTCGAAGACCTAAAAGACGTATATCAGATCCATAAGCCTGAGTATTTGTTTACGATGATTACCGAAACGTTCTCTCGTCAGCCTGTTCAAAATTACATTGATATGGTAACGAAGGCGCTTCCGAATACCAAAATATTGCTTTCGGGTTACCAAGTTGTAGCGCAAAACGTAGTGCTGCCGGGCAATGCCCATATC
>JAYUJV010000104.1:0-3603 GCA_043764975.1 Saprospirales bacterium | reverse complement strand
AATGTTAAATTTTTATCATCATAATTTGTGTTTGTTTTTTTTAATCCTAAAAAATAAAATATGGTTTTTATTGAAATAAATTACAATTTAACCATTTTTAAACGGAGGAGTTCTATTTCTTTTTCGTCTGTCAAGACAAAAAAAGTATTTTTTTCTATTTTCAAAACATTGAACACCATAAGTAGTGGCGACATTTCTTCTCGATTTTTATAATCGCAAAGCAACATCTTTTTTCCTGTCGGATCAAAAATCCAATATCCTTTTTTGATGTCAAAATCTTTATTCGTCTTCACACTCGCAATCGAACAACTATGGTTGTCGTTTATTATTATTTTTGTACCAATAAGCGACTGCTCGAGCGTACTTTTATTTTTAGTAGTATTTTCCTTTTTATTCGGTATTTCTATCGACTTGACGGACCAATTGCCAATCGGTAAATCGCTAGCAGTTTGCGCTTCTATAGAAATATTTGTTATGAATAACATAAAGATAATCAATGTTATAGCTTTCATCTATTTATTTTTTTATTAGGACGTAAAGATATTTAAAAAGTAATAAAATTTGAATAATATTTTTCAAATTTTAAAAATATTCTACACATATATATATGTATAAAATTACAACATACATTAGGCAAATAAAATTCATCAAAGTTGAAATTTAAAAAAAATAAAAATAATAAAAAATCAGAATCTTTTTTTAAATTTGTCACTCATTAAAGTACAAACAAAAAGATAAACACAATTATGATGAAGTACATTAAGTTTTTGGTCGTAGCATTGCTGACTTACGGGTTGGTATTTGCGCTCAAAACACAATTTAAAGTTGGCCCCAAGTTTTTGCCAGCTTTCGGTTCATTTATGAATCCTTTTTCTGGGTTTTGGCAAAATGCCGATGCCGCAGTTGATGCGCCGAACATCACGCCCGAAATGTTGCCTGGCCTAAAATCGACAGTAAAAGTAGTGATGGACGATAGAGCAGTACCGCACATTTTTGCCGAAAACAACGAAGACCTCGTGATGGTGCAAGGCTATCTGACGGCCAAAAATCGCCTTTGGCAAATCGACATCAGCACGCGCGCTGCATCGGGTCGTTTGAGCGAAATATTAGGCAACGGAAAAGACAGTTCGGTCATCAATAAAGACATCTCGACACGCCGAATGGGTATGGTTTATGGCGCTGAAAACACGCTTCGTGGCTGGCAAAAAGACCCAGCTATGATGAAAATTCTTGATGCTTATACAGCTGGTGTCAATGCGTACATCAATCAATTGCAACCGAAAGATTATCCCTTGGAGTTCAAATTGTTGGGCTACGCGCCTGAGGCTTGGACGGCCATGAAATCCGTGTTTTTCGTGAAAGCGATGGCGCAGACTTTGGCGATGCAAGACCGCGATGTAGCGTCTTCTCAAAACCTAAAAAAATTGGGTCAATCGGATTTTGACTTCTTGTTTCCAGAATATTATAAAGAGCAAGATCCGATTATACCGAACGGCACGAAATATAATTTTACACCTATCAAAACTGATGCAAATAGCACAACGCCAAGTTGGTCTGTTTTAGATGCTATCAAAACAACGCAACACTCCGTAGATGGCGTGGGTAGCAATAATTGGGTGGTTGATGGCTCTAAGACGTTGAGTAAAAAACCAATCCTTTGCGGTGATCCACACCTTGGTCTTACGTTGCCATCTATCTGGTACGAAGTGCAGCTCAATACGCCCGAAATGAACGTTTATGGCGTGAGTTTGCCAGGTTTGCCTTTCGTTATCATTGGTTTTAATGAAGACATTGCGTGGACAAATACCAACGTCGGCCACGATGTTGCCGATTATTTTGCTATAAAATGGCTCGATCAGGCGCATACAAAATACGAACTTGATGGTGCGCCGAAAGCTGCTGATATTCGGGTAGAAGAATTTGCTATAAAGGGTAGTGAAATGACGCGTAAAGATACGGTGCGTTACACGATTTGGGGGCCAGTTGTCACTGAAAATAAATCAAGTCCGAAGGCTGGTATGGCGTTCCGTTGGATTGCGCACCAAGAAGCCGAAGACAACGAAATTGGGATATATTACAAGCTCAATAAAGCCAAAAATTATGACGATTTCAAAAATGCCATTCGTCGTTTTGCTTGTCCTGCCCAAAACTTTGCTTTTGCAGACAAGAACAATATTGCGATACATGTACAAGGCAAATTTCCGATAAAAGCCAAAGAAGATGGCCGTTTTGTAGGCGATGGCAGTAAATCTGCAAATGCTTGGAAAGGCTATATTCCGTTCAATCAATTACCGAGTATAAAAAATCCATCGCGAGGATTTGTGTCATCGGCCAATCAAAAATCGACTGGTACGGATTATCCGTATTATTATAGTTCGGAAGGTTTTGAAAACTATCGCGGCCGCATCGTGAATCGTTTTTTGACCAAAATGGATTCCATTACGGTTGATGATATGAAAAAATTGCAAAACAATAATTTTAGCCTTCAAGGCGAAGAATTATTGCCTTTGTTAATAAATGCTTTAGATACTACTCAGCTCACGAGCGCCGAACGCGGCTTGTTGGCAGAACTAAAATCATGGGATTTTTATTTTGATAAAGATAAAAAAGCACCAGTTTATTTTAGCCTCTGGTCGCGCCAATTTTATGAAATGACTTGGGCAGACGATTTTGACCTTAAAGCAAACGATGTACTTTCGCCAACCGAAATGCGTACTTATTTGCTGTTCCGCGATGACAAAAACAATAAGTTTTTTGACGATACACACACCGCCGACATCAAGGAAAATGCAGGAAATATTGCGAATGCAGCTTTCCACAAAATGAGTGAAATGATTGCGACCGCATCAACCACAAACCCGAATCTGAATTGGGCAAATTACAAAGATTCATACATCGAACACCTTGGTCGTATCGAAAGTTTTAATCGCAAACACCTCAATTGTGGTGGTCAATCGCGTTGTATCAACTCTATAAAAGAAAAAAATGGCCCATCGTGGCGCATGATTGTAGAAATGACCGATACGCGCCCTCGTGGATATGTGGTATATCCTGGCGGTCAATCGGGCAATCCAGGCAATAAACACTTCGATGATTTCTTGGATAAATGGACTAATGGCGAATACTACGAAGCCTTGTTTTTGAAAAATAAAGACGACAAACCCGAAGGCGCAACGTTGTATGCAAAGGATTTTAATCCAAGCAAATAAATCCCTTTGGGAAATTAAGAGAATTAAAGAAATTAAGAAAATTAAAATAATAATTTAAACAATAATTTAAACAATAATTTAAACAATAATATATCTCATTAAAAGTCTGGATTTGAAATCTCGTTTGGAAGTCTCTCCTTTGGAGAGATTTAGAGAGGTCTAATCTCACTTAGAAGTCTCTCCTTTGGAGAGATTTAGAGAGGTCATTTTAGAGAGGTCATTTCTAAATCTATAAAACAATGAATACAAATATACCGAATGTCGCAGACGTACAAAATGGCGTGAATGACGGCATAAATAAGATTAAAAATTTTGACATCAAAGCCTTTTTATTGGGTTTTGGACTCAACACAGCCTTGTGTTTTTTGGCGTGTCACTTTATAGCTTGGTGGGC
>JAYUJV010000103.1:0-3616 GCA_043764975.1 Saprospirales bacterium | reverse complement strand
TTCAAAAATTCATCGTTGAATAATATTTCTGAGAGATAATTATTAAGTTCATTTTTTTCGATCACTACATAACTTAACCGTTTTGTAGTGATTTTTTACTTAAATTATTGTGCAATTAATGGTTGATTGAATGGTTAAAATGTATCAATACCCAATCAGTGATATATTGTACTTTAAATAAAAAAGAGCGACTTCGATACCTCGAAGCCGCTCTTTTTATGATTTTTCGTAATTAGTTAAGCATCATTATATTTGTAAAAAATATTTTTTACTTCAAATTTTGATGCCACGATGGTAAAGTCCCTACTTCTTTACTCCTTCCCTTTTGGGGAAGGTTGGGATGGGGCCAGATTTAGGGAGGTCGCTTTATTGTTACTAATTAAAATCTATATCTCAAACCAACTTGTGCTTGCCAGCGTGACAAGAAACTTGGATCTGATACAAAAGTTGTTTTCAAATTCGTATCGAAAGAGTAAGTCGGAACACCAGTTTTGTCATCCACCGAAACACCGATTGGTGAGTTAGTAGCAGCAATCTGACGAACGCCCCACTTTGAGCTAATCAAGTTGCCGATGTTCAAGACATCAAAACTCAATTGGAAAGTGTTTACTTTTTCACCAATTTTTAAGTTAAAATCTTGCAAAATACGTAAATCCCAGTTGTTGTACCAAGGGCTAAGTGAAGCATATTTGCCAGCCACACCACCGCGAACGGTACTCAAATAAGCATCTTGTGCGATATAAGCCTTCAAAGCTGTGCGTTGTGCCGCTGCGGTAGAACCAGCAAAAGCCATTTGATCTATTTGAGCATCTGTTGGTACAAATATCAAATCATTTGTGCCAGAGCCATCGTTATTGATGTCGCCGCTATACAAATAACTCATGCGTCCACCTTTTACGTATTGCGTAAACAATGAAACGGTTGTTGCCAATTTACCATTAAGATAAGTGAATTTCTTGTTCAATGAACCAACCACACGGTGCTTGTTGCCATACAATGAGTTAGACAAAACAGCTGTATTGACATTGCCATAAGCTGGATTACGATCAAAAGCATCACCAGAAATTTCGGCAGAAATAGAAGAAGCATCCATCGCCGAACCATAATTATAAGCAAGGCTCGTGTAGAATGACTTTGACCAAGTACGCTTCAACTCCAAGGTTGTATTGAACGAGTTACCTACATTTGTGTTCGAGAATACATAAGCATTGGTTGGGCCAAACTTATCTGAACGATCCTTCAACGCATAAACTGGACGATTATCCACACCTTTCAAAGTCGCACTTGGCGTACCAGCGCCATAGTTACGAATCATCATGGCATTGATGTCTTTTGTATAAATAACATCAACCGATGCAACCCAACCGCCGCCAAATTTCATGTCATAACCTAAGTTTGAACGCCAAACTTGAGGAAATTTGAAACCTGATTCGGTTGTACAATAGAAAAAGAAATTAGGATTTGCAACTTGGTTTCCGATCCAAACGAAAGGGAAACGACCTGTGAACAAACCAGAACCACCACGTACTTGCACGCTTCTATCGCCATTTACGTCCCAGTTGAAACCTAAACGTGGAGAAAACAATGGCTTGCTGCTTGGCAACTCGCGGCTATCCAATGTTGTTGTTTTCCCTGCTGGATCAAAATATTTGATTGTTGGGTCATAACAACAGTTTTGAGCAATAGAAGAGTCAATCTTTGTTTGCGTATCAAAATACAAAGGCTTATCCACACGTACACCAAGTGTTACGGTTGCATTTTTAGTCATCTGAAATTCGTCTTGTATATAAACGCCTAACTGACCAACATTGGTTTCGGCCAACGCCCAACCGCCACGAACGCCTTCGCCTAATTTATTTTTAGCATCAAAAGTTGCTTTTGCAGCATCGACATCTTTCTTGAAAGTTCCATCTTGAGTAGCCTTCACGAAAGCATCAACCGAAGCATAACCTGGGCCAAATACGCCTGCATAAGCGCCTAAGTTAAATGAATTATCGAACTGAAATTTCTCGAACGAAGCACCAAATGTAATGGTGTGCTTATCCAAATAAATATTTACGTTGTCATTGATTTGGAATACGTCTTGACCCAATACGTTATGAATCGAAAACGGCTCATGTCCAGCAACGATGTAACGATTGCCATCTTTATTGATGTTTACCGTCGGGAATGGCGTTGAAAAAGGATCACGAGTATCTCTGAATGCCGTTCTGCCAATCTGCAATTTGTTAGAAATATTGCTACCAAATACAGATTTTAATTCTAAAATACCTGAATGAATGACGTTATTGATACGGTATCCAGAATTTTGGAATTGCATGGTATTGAAACTTGGTCCACGTGGTCCAATCGCAAATGGATTCGCTGGTTTTTCCTTAAATGCATCCAACCAGTTGTAGGTAAATGACAATTTGTGGTTGTCGCTGATGTTGTAATCCAATTTTACGATGGCCTTGTTGTTACTTGTATTTAACGTAAAATTTTCGTAAGCACCTGGCTCGTAACCTAAGCTACGTAAAGCATTGCCAACTTTATCAAAATCAGAAGCCAGCACACGTGATACAGTTGCGCCAGTTTGGCCACGATTTGGCTCCCAACCAGCTGTACCTAAATCGCCACGACGCTCAAGTTCAGCATTTACAAAAAAGAATAATTTGTCTTTGATGATTGGACCACCTAAGCTAAAACCTAATTGTCTTTGGCTCAAAGCTGGAACTTTACTTTCGGTACCATTTACGCTTTGACCAACCAAACGGCTATTACGTCCAAAACCAAATGCAGTACCATGAAACTGGTTTGTACCAGACTTCGTCACTGCATTGATGGCAGCACCTGTAAAACCAGCTTGTGTAACATCAAATGGTGCAAGCGAAACTTGGATTTGCTCTATGGCATCCAAAGAAACTGGCTGAGCATCGGTTTGTCCACCTGGCGTAGCCGCATCCAATCCGAAAGGATTGTTGAAGATTGTACCGTCCAATGAAAAGTTGTTGAACTGGCCATTACGACCCAAAAACGAATTGCCATCACTTGCCGCAGTCAATCTATAAATGTCTGATGCTGAACGAGATATGGTTGGCATCACTGTCAACTGCTCGTTGTTGATGGTCGTAGAAGCACCAGTCCGTTGGCCATTCAAAGTAGGATCGTTGTTGGCCGTAACCACCACTTCGCCCATTTGCGTGCTTTCTTCTTGGAGCGTTACGCTCAAATTAAATTTTTGACCAATGGTCAAAGCCACATTTTCTACCTTGTCGCCTTTGTAGCCAACAAAAGTAGTCGTGATGGTGTAAGGTCCACCCACACGAAGGTTCGGCATCGTAAAACGGCCATCGCCATTCGTGACAGTGCCGTAACGAGAACCCGACGGCGTGTGTATCGCCAATACGGTTGCGCCAATCAAGGCTTCTCCTTTTTTGTCCATCACTATACCAACAATGGTAGAGGTGGTTACTTGTGCAAATGATTTGCTTGCGCAAAACAATAAAACGCACAACATCAATACTTTAGGTAAGAATTGTTTCATTATTCGATTGTGTTTTATAAAAAAATAATTGATTAAATAATTGATAAAATAAAAATACGCAGCTGGCGACGAAGGCCAACTGCGTATTGC
>JAYUJV010000102.1:0-1316 GCA_043764975.1 Saprospirales bacterium | reverse complement strand
AGTACCAAAAGTATTGACTGGAAAGTATTTGCCCGAACCGACAAAATGTTCACTAAAAAATTTGAGGAAGAAACCAATCTTCGTTGCCAAATCGTAATTGATGCTTCTTCTTCGATGTACTTCCCAGAAGTAGTGGACAAGGCAAAAGGTGGACTCAATAAGTTGGAATTCAGCGCATTAGCTGGTGCAGCGATTATGAATATGCTCCAAAAACAACGCGATGCTTTCGGTTTGTCTATCTTCGATGATGCCGTAAAAACGCATACACTTTGCAAATCCAATACCTCACATTATCGCTTGATACTTACGTATTTGGATCAACTCATCAACAACCCGACTCGAAATAAAACCACGAGTACCACAGATGCTTTACATCAGATTGCAGAAAGTATTCACCGCCGTTCGTTGGTCGTTATTTTTAGCGATATGTTCGAGCCTGGCAAAGATTCGGAGCAACTTTTTTCGGCTTTGCAACACTTAAAACACAATAAGCACGAGGTCGTTTTGTTTCATGTCGTGGATAAAAGTAAGGAAATTGATTTTCAATACGATAACCGTCCGCATATTTTTATTGACATTGAAACTGGCGATAAAGTCGAATTGCAACCAAACCAAGTGCGCGAACATTATATGGCGCAGATTAGCGCGTTTCAGGATGAGTTGCGCAACCGTTGTTTGCAATACAAAATTGACTTCGTAGAAGCTGATATAAATGAAGGTTTTAAGCCAATTTTGCAGCAATACTTAGTAAAAAGACAGAAAATGGGTTAGGAATAAATGATTAACAAGTATGTAAATGAAAATTCTTAAAAAATGAAAACTTAATTTCAATTTTTAATGTTACATTTACATCATAATCTTTTAGAAATAAAAAAAATGCAAAAAGACAAAGCAAATTTGTTGATATATCGCGTGCGCGAACAAGGTTTAGAAGTGCTTTTGGTGGAAAATCAAAACAATTGGGCATTGCCACAAGGCAACCAAAATGCTCAAGCGATTGCGATTCCTTTAGAAGATGAAAAATTTATGTCATTAGATCCGAGCCAAACAAAAGCTGGTTTTGACCAAAACATGGCGGTCGAAGCAGATTGGCACGAGATTCCTTCATTGAAGGCCATTATCAGAGAAGATTATGTGTTGGCGAAAGAAACAATCAAGGAAATGATACCCGTTATCATGGAAAAAGGAACTTTTGTGGCCATCAAAGAAGCATTTAAGAAAGTAATGCCGAACCAATATTCGACTTTGAAAGAACTAAAAGAAATCATAACAGATAGAGATTCGACAAAATATTTGAGTTGGATTTTGTTTTTCTT
>JAYUJV010000101.1:0-3621 GCA_043764975.1 Saprospirales bacterium | reverse complement strand
AAGTTACGCTTCAAAAAGTCTAATACTTTTTTTGCATCTTCGCTACCAGCAGCGTATTCGATACCTGCATAAATATCTTCTGTATTTTCGCGGAAAATCGTCATATCCACCGCTTCAGGCTTCTTCACTGGAGAAGGCGTACCTGCATAATATTTTACTGGGCGCAAACAAACGTACAAATCCAAGATTTGACGAAGTGCTACATTCAATGAACGGATACCACCGCCAACTGGAGTCGTCAATGGACCTTTGATACCGACTAAATATTCGCGGAAAGCGTCTAAAGTGGCATCTGGTAACCAGTTTCCAGTTTCATTGAAGGCTTTTTCGCCTGCCAATACTTCTTTCCACTCAATTTTCTTTTTGCCTTTGTATGCTTTTTCAACAGCAGCATCTAATACGCGAACGGCTGCGTGCCAGATGTCTGGTCCTGTACCGTCACCTATGATAAATGGTACGATTGGATCGTTTGGTACTTTCAATTTTCCACCTTTAACGGATATTTTCTGACCCATGGCTTTTTATGATACTTTATAAAATCGTTAATAAATATAGAATAATTTAAGTGTTTTTGAAAAACGTTGCAAAGGTATTACTTTTTTATAAAAAAACACGATTTTGATTCAAAATTGATACATTTTTTAGTAAAAAAGTGAATATTTATAGTTAATTGGGTAAGAAGTTAGGTATTTGTGAAGTGGGCAGTTAAATAGTTGTTTAAAGTGTTTTTCGTTTTAATTGGCAATAATCAATTGGCAAATTTTGCAAATTGTCTATTGCTTATTGTAACGAGTTTTTGATAAAGTCTAATAAATTCCACATGGTTGAACATTGAACAAAAATTACTTTATTTTTCCTCAATCAACTCTATCGCGCTCAAATTGTCAATCATTAAGTTACCATTTTCAAAACTATTTTTTGGATTGTGATTTGCCTCGAACATGATGGTATTATATGCTTTTGTGGGTTTAAAAGTAAAGGTATATTTCCCCCAATTTCGGTGTTGTATCAATGGGCTTTCAAAAAGTACTTCGGAGTTGTCGCACAAACTAAAACCGCCCCAACAGCGCAAAAAAGTGGGCGACGTAAACGACAATTTTACATAAGGTCTTTGCATTTGCGAAGCATTGGTAGCCGAACGTTTTTCGTCGGAGCAATACAAATACATCGAAATTTGGTAAGTCTTACCAGCAATTAAAGCCATATTTAGTTTTTGTCCAACGCGCTCTTTCGAGCCATCGGCACGTGTGATTAAGCCGAGATAAGTCAGTCCATCGTTTGCTGCTCGTGTAACTTCAAACTGTCCAGCTGGTTCAGTATCTGCTGGCGAAGTATCATTGTTTTGATTGCAATTTGACCAATCTTTAGGAACTCTACCTGCTCTTGGTATGCCTTCAAAAGATGGATTTCTGAAATTCCACGTTTGTTGTGCCGAACATAAATCAATGATAAACAATAAATTAAATAGTATTATAATATTTATTTTATTGATAAAAATGTGTTTTTTCATGTTGATAAGTTGAATAAAATTCTAAAAACAAAACGTAGAACAACTACTTTTATTTCAAGTATTAAAACAAAAAAAACACCCGATAAGCGAACGCTCACGGGTGTTTTTTTTATTTTAACAAAGCAAGATAATTAAATCTTATCCTTGATCTTTTAATTGCTCTTTCAATGCAGCCAAACCTTCGATGTCGCCCATTGTAGCTGTTTCGACTTTATCTTGTGTCGCTTTTACAGCTTTACGAGTTTCGTCATGTTCAGCATTTTTTTCAGCGCGAACGGTATCATCAGATTCACGTTTCATATCATCTACATACTTAGAGTGAGAAACGATGACTTTGTTTTCGTCAGCAGAAAATTCAATGATTTTGAACATCAATACGTTTTCAGCTTCTGCATTTGTACCATCTTCTCTACGAAGGTGATTCTTTGGTGCAAAACCTTCCAAACCAGATGACAATTGTACGATTGCACCTTTGTCGTCGCGACGAACGATTGTACCTTCATGGTATGTGCCGATAGGGTAAAGCGTTGCGAAGTGATCCCAAGGGCTATCTTCTAATTGCTTATGGCCCAATGACAATTTACGACTTTCTTTGTCCACGCCCAAGATTGTTACATCTATTTCGTTGCCAACTTTCGTAAATTCGTTCGGGTGTTGGTAACGCTTCGTCCAAGACAAATCAGATATGTGAACCATACCGCCGATTCCGTCTTTCAACTCTACGAATACACCGTATTGAGTGATGTTTTTCACTTCACCTTTGTGCTTGCTTGCTACTGGAAAATCAGCATCAACCGCGCTCCAAGGATCGTTTGACATTTGCTTGATAGACAATGACATCTTGCGATCGCCACGATCTACGGTTACAACTTTAGCTTCGTGCTCAGAACCCAACTTGAAGTACTCGCGAGAGTTGATTGGTTGGTTGCTCCATGTTACTTCCGAAACGTGAATTAGACCTTCAACACCTGGCTGGATTTCTAAGAAAGCACCGTAATCTTCGATGTTCACGATTTTACCTTTCACGATAGAACCTGGAACGACTTCTTCGTTCAACACTTCCCAAGGGTGTGGTGTCAATTGCTTCAAGCCTAAAGAGATACGTTTTTTGTTATCATCAAAATCAAGTACGACTACATTGATTTTTTGATTCATTGATAAGATTTCGCTTGGGTGCGAAATACGACCCCAGCTAATATCCGTAATGTATAATAAACCATCTACGCCACCTAGATCCAAGAAAGCACCGAAATCTGTGATGTTTTTCACCACACCTTCTAATACTTGACCTTTCTCTAAGCCACCGATGATTTGTTCGCGTTGTTCAGCGATGTCGCTTTCGATCAACGCTTTGTGCGATACAACTGCATTCTTGATTGTTTCGTTTACCTTCACAACCTTGAATTCCATTGTTTTGCCTACATAAGCATCATAGTCTGTAATCGGCTTGATGTCGATTTGAGAACCTGGCAAGAATGTTTCCAAACCACCTGCGTCCACGATCAAACCACCTTTTGTTTTGCTCATTACGAAACCCTTGATAACCGTACCGTTGTTGAAACTGTCCACGATATTGTCCCAAGCCTTCAATAACTTCGCTTTACGACGGCTCAATACGAGCTGTCCGCGTGAGTCTTCTTGTTGCTCTACATATACTTCTACTTGATCACCGATTTTTAAATCTGGTGTATCACGGAATTCAGAAAGCGGCACAAGTCCGTCTGATTTGTAGTTTACATCTAATACAACATCACCTGCACTGATTGCTGAAACGGTACCTTTCAAAATAGAACCTTCTTGAACCAATGTCAAAGAATTTTCGTATTTTTCTTCGTAGCCTAAGCGTTCAGCTTCTGGATAAGCTGCTTTGTTTTTTGAGCCATACTCCCATGCAAAATCATCGTGTGCCGAAGCCAAATGTTTTTGCATTTCGAGTTGCGCTCCAGTAAGTACTGGCGCTGGTTTTTCAACCGCTGGTGCCGCTACTTTGTCGAGTTCTTTATCGTTACTCATGATAATGAAGATCTCTCTTGCTTTGTAGTTTATATTGTAATGTCAGAAAAAGACAAAATAACAATACGCTATAAACGGGTTTTAAAAAATATATTTCT
>JAYUJV010000100.1:0-3628 GCA_043764975.1 Saprospirales bacterium | reverse complement strand
TGCCCGACGACATCGTTTTCGGGAATCTCTAAAACCTATATTTTTATTAAAAAAGTAACTAACTAGCATTTTTAGTATTAAATTTGTTTTTTTATTTTTGAACTGATTTTTTGCTTAAATAAGCAATTGACAATAAGCAATTTTGACAAGAAAAGTTACAAAACGTACTCATCTAAATTTTGCTAATTGTTTATTGCCTATTTTAATCGAATAATTGTCAAAAATCCTGAAAATTCAATTCTAATTTACTAATGCTGAAGTGTTACTAAAAAATTATAATTAGCATGAAAAAGATACTGGCAATCATTGGTTTAGCTTGTAGTTTTGCGACACTACAAGCCCAAAATACCAAGCCTAAATATACGCCCAGCAATGCTGCACCTTTAAAAGTGGAGCAACTAAAGCCGCTAAAAGCCCACCAACACCAAACTGCTATGCCTCTGGCAAGTAACCCACTTACCGATGTATTAGCCAATTTTGATGGTGTAAAAGCGCCTGTAACTGGCATGAATCAATTCAATGTATTGTCCGATAGAGATGGGCGAGTAGTGATGATAAAAGGAGTCGCTATGGATATGCCCGAAGGCACACCCGAAGAAAATATTCGTTTTTATTTGAACAAAATAAAAAATTATTTAAAAATAAAAGATGTTAATCAAGAATTGATAATAAAAAGTATCGAAAAAGACGAACTTGGAGAATATCACGCCAAATTACAACAAACTCACATTGGCTTAGACGTATTCGGAGGTGAAATTTTGATGCACACCGAAAAAGGAAAATGGGCAGTTTTGAACGGATTTTGGTATCCAACACCTAGTTTTACTCAAATATTTACTCAATATCCGCCTTCAGAAATAGAAGCGCTTGCCAAAGAAAATTTGCGCACACAAGGCATTACCGTAAAGGAATTAACAGCTGCGGAGTTGAAATTGACCTTAAAAACCACACCTCAATTTGTGGTATATCATAAAGATCAAAATCCTAACAATCCTCAATTGGCTTGGCACGCGACTATATATGCCAATGCCATGGATCGCTACGAATATTTCGTGGATGCGCAGACAGGTGCAGTTATTGACAGTTATAAAAATACTTGTAATTTTCATCAACACATAGATGGCGCACATAATCATGGTAGTATTGACGAAGTATTGCCTACAATACCTTCATTTTTACCGCCGCTCGATGGTCCTGCAACGGCTAATGCCGTAGATGGTCTTGGTGCAACGGCTTCTATCAATACCTATAAAGTAGGTACTACTTTTTATATGATAGATGCTACACGTCCGATGTTTAAGTTAGCGTCATCGAAGTTGCCCGATGAACCAACAGGCGCAATTTGGACTTTAGATGCTTTCAATACATCGCCTGAAGGTAGTAGTTTTAATTATGATCATGTAAAATCTACAACCAATAGTTGGAGTGATCCCAAAGCAGTTTCGGCGCATACCAACGGTGCAAAGGCTTATGAATATTTCAGAACGACGCATGGCCGTAACTCGATTGATGGTGTGGGCGGTACGGTTGTTTCAATCGTGAATGTATCAGAAAAAAATGGTGCTGGTATGGACAATGCTTTCTGGAACGGCGAAGCCATGTTTTACGGAAGCGGAGACAAGGCATTCAAGCCATTATCGCGTGCATTGGATGTGGCTGGGCATGAGATTTCGCATGGCGTAGTGCAAGCAACGGCTAACCTTGAATACAAGGGCGAAAGTGGTGCATTAAACGAAAGTTTTGCAGATATTTTTGGTGCTATGATAGACCGTGACGATTGGAAAATGGGCGAAGATGTTGCAAAAACAGCATATTTCCCGACTGGTTGCTTACGTGATTTATCGAATCCAAACAATGGCGGTTCAAGTTTGAACGACTCTGGATGGCAGCCTAAAAATGTGTCAGAGCAATACAAAGGTACACAAGACAATGGTGGTGTACACATCAATAGTGGTATTACGAATTTTGCTTATTACAAGATAGCGACAGCAGTTACGAAAGATAAAGCAGAGAAAATATTTTATCGTACATTGACAAAATATTTAACAAAATCATCAAAATTTATTGATTGTCGCGCAGCAGCAGCGCAATCTGCAAGTGATTTGTTTGGTCCGAACAGCGCCGAAGTGCAAGCTGTGAACAACGGCTTTGGTGCAGTTGGTATCGGAGCAGGCGGTAGCACGAGTGGTGGTAATTACCAAAATGATGTGCAGACGAATCCTGGTTCGGACTATATCTCGTGGGCAGATTTGAATCAGACGAAGATTGGTTTGAGCAGTGCTACGGGTACAGATTTGGCCAATCCATTTAGTAGCGTGCCGCCACGTAGCAAAATAAGTGCTACGGATGATGGTACGTTTTTGATATTTGTAGGAAAAGATAAAAAAATACATTCTATTGATATAAATTGGAAGAAAAGTCCGCCTAGTTATGTAGAAGACATCGTTTCGGACGATCCGATTTGGCGCAATGCTGTTATCTCGAAAGACGGTAATCGCGTAGCTGCTACGACTGATGACATCGATAATCACATTTATGTATATGATTACAACCTTGGCAAATGGGGCGATTTTACGCTATTCAATCCAAGTTATTCTACCTCAAAAACGAGTGATGTACAATATGCTGATGCGCTCGAATTTGATTTTAGTGGCGAATACGTCACTTATGATGCTTTCAATAAATTGAAAGGCGCAGGTAATGGTTACGAATATTGGGACATTGGTATCTTGAATGTTTATGACAAGGCAAAAAAAGTTTTTGCAACAGGCGAAATCGAAAATTTATTTTCTGATTTACCGAAAAATGTGAGTGTAGGCAATCCAAGTTTTGCCAAAAATTCGCCATATATCATCGCACTCGACTACATAGATGACAATACAAACAAGGTTTATGTAGCAAGTATCAACCTCGAAACTGGCGATGTAGGTTTTGTATATGACAATGGTACTAAGATTTCGGCACCAAATTTCTCTCGAAAAGACGACAAAATGCTGTTTCAAGGCGGCGATTTCTTTGGAGATTACATTGCAACCGTGGATTTAGCTGCTAGTAAAATTGCAGCAAAAAGTCCAAATGGTTTCAAGGTCGTAAAGTCTAACGTGATGTTTCCAGTTTGGTTTTCGACAGGAAAACGCTCTTTGAGTGGCACAAATGATGTAGCAAGCGATAGTGGAATTGACGTTTATCCAAACCCGACGGAAGGTTTATTGAACATTAAGTTCAAAGACCTGAATAGTACAACGATGAATATCGAAGTATATGACATTTTGGGTCAGCGCGTAGCAAAGCAAGTATTGGAAAATACAAACACTACGCTTGATTTAGGACAATTGACATCTGGAACGTACTTTATCAAAACGCCACAAGGTGTTGAAAAAGTAGTTAAGTTTTAATTTCAATATTTTAGAAATAAAAGCGCCTCGCACGATTTGTGTGAGGCGCTTTTTGTTTTAATTAAAAAAATTAAAAAATTAAGAAAATTAAAATAATAAATTTTATATAAAGTGTTGATTAATAATATTTTATAAAATAAATTTCCCAATTTCCCAATTTCCCAATTTCCCAATTTCCCAATTTCCCAATTTCCCAATTTCCCAATTTCCCAATTTCCCAATTTCCCAATTTC
>JAYUJV010000099.1:0-3628 GCA_043764975.1 Saprospirales bacterium | reverse complement strand
GAAATTACGAACGACATCGAAACGCGTTTGGCGGAGTTGTTGCAAGAGCGATTGGCGACGCGCACTATCGTGATGAAAGACGACATCAACGGCGTAATCAACGTCATGGGTCGTCCCGAAGAATTTGGTGCAGAACCAATGGCGGATATTCCGAACAACAGCGGCAATTCCAGTTCCGATACAAGCCAAAAACGTGAATATCGCACTGGCAAACGCTTATTTCGCGACAGCGAAAACAAGGTTTTAGGTGGTGTTTGTTCAGGTATTGCAGCATTTTTTGGCGTTGGCGATCCGCTTTGGGTTCGTTTGCTATTTGCGTTGTTGTTTTGGACTGGTTTTCCATTCGTTATTTACTTTATCTTTTGGATCATTATCCCGAAAGCACAATCAGCAGCCGATCGACTGGCGATGCGCGGTGAACCGATCAATGTAAGTAACATCGCGAAGACCGTAGAGGAAGAAGTAAGCAACATTTCTGAGGCGTTTCGGAATCCGAATGGTGGCGACAAAAACCGTACGTATGGTGCGCAAAGCACGCGCGGCGCAGGTAAAGTTGTGACCGACGGTATGTTTTTCGCAAGCGAACTCGGCAACGGCTTTTTCAAAACGTTAGGTATTGTTATTCGTCCGTTGTTTGGCGTTTTCGGTGCTATTATTATTTTTACGCTCGGTATTATGTGGTTTTCCCTTATGGCGGTAATGTATTACAGCGTTCCGTTCAGCGATTACCTTTTTGGTAGCAGCTCGTGGGGTTACGCTTGGGTTGTTTTGAGTTTACTTATTTTGTTTTTAATACCACTTTTTTGGTTGATTTGGTCAATAACGCGTATTTTTTTCAAGACACAGCAGCTTTCGCCAAAAATCCGAGCTGGCGTGTTAGCAATATGGGTCTTAAATGCTCTCGGACTTGCTTTTATGGGCGTACATTTTGGTCAGCAATTTGGTCAGCGTTCGTATGTCTCACAAGATGTGCCTTTGGATAGCATCACAAGCGACACGCTGGAAGTGGTGTTTGAAAAAAGTAAATATCAAAATTCTAATTTCAGATTTTTCGATTCGGTGCTTGACGACGAAGGTTTGGCAACACCCATCATAGATTTGAGCATAGATAAAGCGAGTGGTAAAAACTTTGAACTGACGCAGAAATTTTCGGCCAATGGTGTGAATACGCAAGAGGCTTATGACCTTGCGAAAAGCATCAATTATCCATTGAGGATAGAAGGTAATAAATTGATATTGGCGGGCGATTTGATTATCCCGAAAGGCACGAAATGGCGCGCGCAAACCATGGATTTGAAGCTCAATATTCCTGTCGGAAAATACATAAAAATGAGCGAGCGCACGCATCGCTACATCGGTCGTTTCAATACTGGCAGACATCGCAACTACCATTATGATTACGGCGATAGCGATAAAACGCAAGTTTGGCTCATGAGCGACAATGGTGTCCTCGTGAATCCATCGGCTGAAAAAGATGCAAATTTTTCACAAAAGTTTGATAATCAAGACTTTAATAAAATAGAAATTGAAGGCGATGTGACGCCAATATTCAAATATGGTGCAAAATATAGCGTGGTCATAAAAGGCGATAAAGACGATGTACGCGACATAAAGTTGCGTCAAAGCGGCGATATGCTGACCATAAAAGCACAAAGCGACGATTACGACGAGCCAGTTATCGTCGAAATCACGTTGCCAAAAGTGAGCTCTATTGAGCTAAAAGATACAAAAGACGTGAGTTTTGAAGGCTTGAAAGCAGATCAATTAGACATCGTGGCCAAAGGCGATTTTAAGATAAAAGGTACATTGGAAGCCAAATCACTTCGCGTAAAATTGACCGAAACTGACCTCGATTTATTGGGCAATGCAGACGACCTAAACATACGCCTAAAAGACAATGCTAACTTCGATGCGTCACGATTCAAGGTCGAAACTTGCCGCGTAGATGCCGAAAGCGGTTGCGATGCTGATATTTATGCCAGCAAAGAAGTAAAAATCATCAATCCAGATGGCAACGTAAAAGTAGATGGCGATGCAAAAGTAATTAAGGATAAAGAGGAGTAAAGTCCCCCAACCCCTGAAGGAGAGAACTGTACGTAGTATTGCGATGGCCATTTCGGTAAGGGCAGGTCGCGACTTGTTCCTACAGGCGATGAGTCAAGGATTCAAAAGTAGTCAGCTGCAAAGTTTGACTACTTTTTTTATTTTATCAAAAAAACCTATTTTAAAATATGAAATACTTACATTTATGTACATTTTGTGAAAACAAAAAAATGAAACCGCCTAAATAAATATAAGTATTTGATAATGAGAGAATTATGGAAAAATTACGTCTTGTTCAGTCCATGGCACATCTTAGATGTGCTGCTGTTTTTGCTGATTGTATGGCGAGTATATAAGCTCTTGCGCGGCACAATTGCGCTCAATATCTTCTTGGGTATTTTGTTGTTATACGGCTTTTACTGGCTCGTAACCTACCTCGATATGCCGATTATGAGTATGTTTTTGAGTCAATTTGTGAGCGTAGGTGTTATCACGAGCGTGATAATATTGCAGCCCGAAATTCGCCGTTTTATGATGGTATTGGGGCGCAATACTTTGAAAGGTAAACTACATATATTCGACCAATTCACTGACGAAAAAGAAGACGAAAGCGACCAAAAAACGCAACATACGCGCGCCCTATTCGAGGCCATCGTGAATATGTCTGCCAATAATATCGGCGCGATTGTCATCATCGCGAGCGATACGGATTTGACCTCGATTTTGCGCACAGGTATCATCCTCAATGCCGTAGTTAGTCGTCCACTCATAGAAACCATTTTTACGAAAGACAGTGCCTTGCACGATGGCGCACTCGTCATCGCCGACGGCCGTATTCGCGCCGCATCGTGCGTGTTACCGCTGTCCGATAATCCGAATATTCCGCAGCGATTGGGCTTGCGTCACCGTTCGGCGGTGGGCGTTACCGAAACGGTTGGCGTGGTGGCATTTATCGTATCCGAAGAGACTGGTCACATCAGTTTCGCCCGCGATGGCCAACTCAAAGAAGAACTCTCGCCCGAACAACTCAAAATATTGCTGACCAAGTATTTTGTTTAGAGAGGTTCTAATTAGGGTTGATACATAATTTAGTTTAATTTTATTATTTACAAGTTACTTAGCTAATAAAAAAAGCCGTTTTACCAATTTTTGAATAAAAAAACCGCCGTTCCAAACGCTCAAAGTTTCGAACGGCGGTTTTTTTATTTTATACGGCTTCCAAAATATTGGCTGCTACTTTTTTTCTTGGCGTTCTTTTTTTCTTTTTGTATGCTGCAATACAAGCACTTATTATTGTCTTATCTTCTGAGGTAAGTGGAATTGATGCAACAACCAAATCAACATCTATTGGTTCTTTTATATAGCCCATGAAATAAATTTTTATTGTTCGAGAAAATATTTTTGTATTAGTTTAAGTGCAGCTTTTGGATAGATTATCATTCTATGACCACCTTCATGGGTCGCACCGAGCATTTTTTCGTAATGCTCAATAAGCAAAGTTTTTGATTGAAAAACAACAAAACCTTGATAACCACTGTCCCAAGAAAGTTTGCAAGCAAAGGCAAATAAATTTCCTGCAACACCT
>JAYUJV010000098.1:0-3635 GCA_043764975.1 Saprospirales bacterium | reverse complement strand
TTGGCGCGTAAGCGTTCATATCGCTTATTTCGTTCGGCTTCTAAACTTCTCGTTTCTTCATAAGTCGTGTTTTCATAAACTGTATCCTTGTTCATAACATATTTTCCAAGGCCATAATTATCTAAAAAGTATAAAAAATTGATGTTCTTTTTTATGTTCTGACATTCATCGGCTGTCAATATTCGATTACCGACAGTCACGTCTTTCATGTCCGTTATGTGGGCAGTGTTGTCGTTTACTTCTGATAATAATTTACTCAAAATCAAGTCATTTTGGATTTCTTTTTTGTCATAAAGATTCGCCATTTTGTAACCTCTGCCTACATTATAGGCATTGATGGAGTAAAAAGATAAAATAGAAATCAGATACGCCAACAAAATGGTGGCGAGTGCTTCCCAATATTTGAATACACGTATGGTGGATCTAAATCGCAACAACCATAAAAACAGCATCACGAACACAAATATACTCAACAATACGACGCTTTCGGAGCCAATACTTTGATAATAAAAATTGTTGAATCGCGCCAATATCGACTCGTCGTCCTTTACGGCTCGAACAGGAAGTATAAAGCGACCCAATACGGCCGCAATGGCAATTAAAACAAACCAAGCGGACAATAAATAATGTACGCGCGTGGCCCAAACTCGAGGATAATTCAAGAGCAACCAACTATCGAATTGGGTCAAAAATTTTGGGATAAACTTATTCATGTATAAAGAATTTTCGAGATGATTGACTTATGTTTCTAAAATAATTAATATCTATATCATTCTTAATCAATGTATTAAGAATATTTTTAGATTCTACGTCCAATGGTGTTTCGAGAATCACATCAAACCCAGACGAACTGATTTTTATGCCATCAAACGATGCCAAGGCTTGTCGCAATGTGGTTTCGTCACAGTCGCAATGCAATTCAAAAACATTGGTTTCGCGGTCTGCGCCAAATGCCGTTTTGTTGCCGCTAAACATCAATTTGCCTTGATCGAGGTATATCAAATCGTCTGCCACTTTTTCGATTTCTACCAAATGTTGCGAACTGATAATCACGGTTTTGGGCTGTGCTTCGTCTTGCACAAATTCTTTTATCGCCTCCAACACAAGGTGTTGCGTATTGATGTCCAGATTCGCCAAAGGCTCGTCCATGACCACCAGTTTTGGATGCCACACGAAAGCCGCCGCCATCGCAAATCGCAATTTATAACCGCCCGAAATCTCTGTCCAACCCCTTGTACCGAGTTCCGAAATACCCAAACGATCCATAATCGCCTCCGTAGAGCGAATCGCCGCTTCGGGTTTTAGCCCATGCGTGATGGCTGCAAAAAGCACATATTCGTACATCGTGCCTTTCCAAGGCGCAAGTTCTTGCGTAATGTATGCGATGTGTTGGCGCGCAATATCCCATTCCGCAACAGTATTATTGCTTGAAAAATAAGCCATTTCGCCTGATTTTTCTTTCAAATCATGCGCTATGATGCGTAAAAGCGTGGTTTTGCCAGCCGCGTTTTCACCCACCACACCATACACTTTGCCCGAAAGCAAACTCAGGTCGAACGGATGCAAAGTAAAGCTACTATACGTTTTTGAAACGTCCTTTGCCGAAAAAATAGTCGTCATCGTAAATTGATTTGGTGATGAATGAAAATAAAAGCAAATATAGCTTTAAAAGTTGAAATAAGGCATAAAAAAATCGGCTTTGTATGGGTGCATACGAAGCCGATTTTAAATTTTTATGACGTCAGCAATTGTTTTTTCTTCTAATGGTACGCTGTATTTTTTCAAAAAACCTACTGTGATTGGTATTGATATTTTGCTAATTTTAGGATAATAAACAGGCGTGACAATCATACATTTACAGTTTGTTTTATCCAAATTTATAGCTTGTTCTTGAAAAGAAGTCAAAGTTCTTGCTAATTGTAAAGATGCTTTGGTTCTATTTTCAAGAATTTGCTTTGGATTTGATGATGTTGCGTTTGTTTTATACTCAACGAAAAGACATTTATGATTAACAACAAGCAAATCACAACCTCCAGCCTTTTTTCCATCATGTAATAAAAAATCATCTTCATTTTTAACTGGCGATGGGAATTTGAAAACGCCATCTTTTTTTCCATCAACTGCAAACAAAGTACATTTTTCGTCTTGTTCTTGATTAAATTCCAACCAATTTTCTTTGGGATCAGTTGATGCTCTTATTTCATGAGAGTTGTTCTTTTGTTTCTCATCATTGACCCAAAACGAAGGTACATCTATTTCTTGAATCTTTGCTCGATTTCGAGTTATAAAAGGCATAATTTGTAGTAAATTTGCTGAATATTGCTCCGTTTTAGACATGATTTTCTACCAATAAATTGTAAAGATTATTGTATTGTGTTCCCAATTGCTCCGAAATAGCATCTAAATAATTTTGGTCTATCAAGCCAGTTTCTGGGTCTTTTATGTTGGTGCAATAAACCTCGCCATGTCCGAGCGAGTAAGCAGAAAACATTTTACTATCCAACCAAAAATCTTTTTGTACCGATTCCAACACCTCTTTTTTTGCTTCGGGCAACTCATTTGCTACATAATTTGCAAATAACAATATATTGACACAGGCCAATATGTATGGGCTGTGCGTTGTGATGATTAAACGGCCTTCTTTTATGGTGTTTAAGAACAACGCAAAAGCATTGATTAATTCTTTTTGCGCCAAAGGATATAAATGTGCTTCGGGTTCTTCGACCACAAAAAACTCACGTCTATTTTTCAAACCAATAGACAAAAAGAAACCTTGCAAAATACGCAAAACCTCTTGTTGTCCCGAAGATGCGTCTTTCATTTGCACGCGCTCTTTTTCATTTATTTTTAAATATTCGCCGTTAGAATCATGACTATATTCGCCTTTTAAGATTTTTTTAGCAATTCTTTCAAAAATAGTCAAAGCATCTTTATTTTCTAAATTAGATTTGATCGCATTAAAAGTGCCACCATTACTTTGAAAATATTTACGAATATCCGAAGACCAATTTACAAATTCTAAAAGTAATTTTTCATTTCCGAATCTAATTCTTTTCTGAAAATCTTGCCCTTTTATTTCATCTTCTATCAACTTTTCAACTTCAAATTTTACTTTACTTTCAAAATATTCAGAAAAAGCAACGACATTATTTCTACCCGCAATTAAGTAATTATTAATTGGTGTTTCTCTACTAAAAAGTTGATTTAGATTTTTTAATAATTCTTTTTTTAAAATATTATTACTGTTATTACTATCCAAAAAAAAATTCTGCACTATTTCTCTAAGTAAATTTTCGCTATTATTATTATTTATATCAAAAATGTGAATAGAATAGATTGTATGATATTGTTTAGTTTTGGCAATAAATTTTACTATTATCTCTGTACTATAATGGAACTCTATATCTATCTCTTTATCTTTAGAGCCAAATATAGCGAAAAACTCTCCCATAGTTACAAATTGCAAATGAGTAGGTAAAGCATATTCTTTTTCATCTGAATTAACTACTTTTTTATAAATAGCATCGGGTAAACTTTGAAAAAAATAAATCAATTTTGCAATCGTACTTTTTCCACTCGCTTGCTCGCCAATGAGTAGCAGAAAGCGGTCAAATTCTATTTCACAAGGCTGTACG
>JAYUJV010000097.1:0-1324 GCA_043764975.1 Saprospirales bacterium | reverse complement strand
AATTCGCCTTCACTCATGTATTTACCTCGCACATCTTGCGTGATAAAAATGTAACCTTCGCGCGCCAAGTTCATATTTTGAAAACGTTTCGACATTTTCGTTTCGCCATACGGCGAACATGAATACGGTGTGCGCTTCATCAGCATCGGATATGTTTTGCTGGCATCGCGTGGCATATATACGGACGTGAAAAGTTTTATGCCATCGCGCATTTGCACCATATATTCTTTCTTTACATAGTTGTTTGCGATGTAAGTCGAATCGTCCGCAGCGACGTTTTGTGCTTGCGATAAGGTGCTGATTATGAATAAGTTGATGAATAAAAATAATGTTTTTTTCATGTTTGAAATTAAAGATCCTCCCTAAATCTGGCCCACCCAACCCTCCCAAAAGGAGGGAGAAAGAAGGAGGGACTTTAAAACGTAGAGGCAAATTAAGAGGTAAATTATTTGATAAAAAGAAGATAATATTTCTTGAATTTTTTAAAATTTTAATAATAAAAAATCCTTATTCAACGATTAATTTACCGCTTTTCGTTTGAGATTTTTCATTTTTTATTTTATAAAAATAAATGCCTTTTGCTTGGTTTGGTAACTGAATCGTCGTTTTATTGTCATTGATTTTTGATTCAAAAATTAATTTACCAACGATGTCAAATACTTGAAGATCAGCGTTTTGTGCGGTATTTGTTTCTATTGTAAAGTTTCCGTTTGATGGATTTGGATAAACGTTGTACTGCAAATCGAAATCGACGAGGTCATTGGTAGGTGTGGTTGGCAAACGATTGGCTTTGAAAAAACGCCAAATCAATACACTTGCATTGATGTCTTTATTTGTGTTGCCTGAGCCGGTCGTAATGATACTACTTGGCCAAGTATGACCGCCATCTGTGATTTTTAGAAATTCTACATTTGCATTTGTACCTTTATATAAAAAGTCTTCTACGGTCGATTTATCGGCCGTATTTATGTCTGGAAACTTCGTTGCAATAGGTGTTGGATTACATTTATTTTTGTTTACCCAAAACTTTATCAAGGTATCGACATGTACCGAGTTTAGGATTCCACCTTTGCCATCGTAAGAAACGACAGCATCTGTTGTGCCATGAAAGTGCAAAATCGGTACGCTTCTTTTTGGGTTACAAGCATTGAGGTGAATCTGAACCATCGTACCCGAAACCGAAGCAATAGCAGCGATACGTGTACTCAGAAAACAAGCTAAATCGTAACTTTGGAAGCCACCGTTACTCATACCTGTACTATATATACGCGATTGGTCAATGTTGTACTTACTTGACAATGAGTCGATTAGGTTGGCAGCCAAC
>JAYUJV010000096.1:0-3648 GCA_043764975.1 Saprospirales bacterium | reverse complement strand
ATTGGGTTACTTTCGGCTTCTTTTACCGTTTTTTGGATTAATTCTACCATAAACAGCGCCACCGAACTTTTCAGTATCTGAAACGGAATAGACATATAGACATAGTCCGCTTGCGCTTCTTTTACGTAGTTCATAGAGCGATTGTCGCGCGAATGTGCCACGAGCGATACCATCGTGCCGAGTTGCATCAGGCTCGGATGAATCCGCGCTTTTGCTGTCCGAACACCATTTATGATATACGTTTGCAAGCCACGTTCTTCGGTATAGATGTCCGTGATAATGCTGGTTTCGCCGTATTTGATGACGCGCAGCACAATTCCCCTAGTTTTTATGAGCATAATTTAGCTTCTGATACCGCCTCGTTTGCGCATTTGCTTCGGAAATAAATTCGAGCTACCTCGGCTTGTGCCAAAATTTCCTTTGCGATCTGGTTTTACGGTTGCGTTTTCGGCAGGGCAACCAGTTTTGTTACTGTTGCAAGCCGTGATGCTCATACCACCCAAAACAAAGATAGCGCAGCATAGATAAAATAAAAAATTCTTTTTCATATATGTACAATTCTAAAATTTAAAATACTGATTTGTAACGTTATTTTAAAATAATTTATTTTAAAATAACTATTTTTTTATAATTTTTAAATTAAAACCTTAATAAAACATAAGTATATTTAAAAATATTTGTTTTTTATTTAAAAGTTTGTACCTTTGCATCATTGATTAACTAAAAAATTTAAAATCGTTAAAAATGAGCAAAGCAGATTTAATTAGCAAAATCGCCGAAGGTGCAGGCATCACAAAGGCACAAGCAACTGAAGCATACAATGCATTCACAAATGGTGTTTCTGATGCCTTAAAAGCTGGCGACAAAGTAGCTTTAGTAGGTTTCGGTACATTCGCAACTAGCCTTCGTGAAGCGCATACTGGTCGCAATCCATCAACTGGTGCTGCAATCGAAATCGCTGCAAAAACTTCAGTAAAATTTAAAGCAGGTAAAGAATTAAGCGATAACGTTCAATAATTTATAACTTTTGAATTTACATTATGGGGTGATACAAGAAATAAGATACCCAAATTTTAGGAAGTATTTTGAGCCAAGACAAGGCACAAAAAAAGGGGTGTAACAGGGCTACATACCGTTTTTTGTAACGCAGTATTGGTTCAAAAGACGAGTAAAATCGGGTATGTTATTTTTTGAATCATCCCTAACTTTATTTTTAAAATAAAATTTTATAATAGTCCGTGCAAGCATCTTGCATGGACTATTTTTTGTTTTACTCATGCAATCGTACTGTACTAAGCAAAAATAAAATACAAAGTTACAAATTTTCTTTTTCAATCTTTTTTATAAAATATTTTCTTTTACAAAAAAAATATCTATTTTTGCAATAAATTGTTTTTATATTTTAAATATTAAAACATATTTTGTGTTTAATGTTATTTTATTATCAATTTAATAGATTGATATACAGTTAGTTATATAATAAATATACGCATCATATTATGGAAGAACTACTACAAGTTGCTTATACCGAAGACAATATTCGATCCCTCGATTGGCGCGAGCATATTCGCTTACGCCCAGGTATGTACATCGGTAAACTTGGCGATGGCACTGCTTCTGACGATGGTATCTATGTACTCATAAAAGAAATTATAGACAACTCTATAGATGAATATGTGATGGGTAACGGCCGACATATCGACATCAGTGTGCAAGATGGCAAGGTAGAAGTTCGTGATTTTGGTCGTGGGATTCCACTCGGTAAAGTCATTGACTGCGTGTCGCAGATCAATACAGGCGGAAAATATGACTCGAAAGCCTTCAAAAAATCGGTCGGCCTGAACGGTGTCGGTACAAAAGCAGTGAACGCATTGTCGGATTATTTTATGGTGCAATCTATCCGCGAAGGCGAAACCAAAATTGCTGAGTTTGACAAAGGTGTCATCACGAAAGACCATAAAATCGGCAAAACGACTGAGCCAAACGGTACGCGAACTACGTTCAAACCCGATGCCGAAATCTTCAAAAATTATCGTTTTATACATGAATATATCGAAACGCAGCTCTGGAATTATGCCTACCTCAATGCAGGTTTGCGCATCAATTACAACGGCAAAACGATGTATTCTAAGAATGGATTGTTGGATTTGCTTAGTCGCCGTACCGAAAGCGAGTCGTTGCGCTACCCAATCATACACCTCAAAGGCGATGATATAGAAGTAGTTATGACGCACGGCGAACACTACGGCGAACACTATCACTCGTTCGTGAATGGACAAAATACGACGCAAGGCGGTACGCATTTAGTGGCTTTCAAGGAAGCGGTAGTGCGTGTAGTTCGCGAGCATTTTAAGAAAAACTATGATCCAAAAGATATTCGAGCATCTATCATTGCAGCTGTGAGTGTGCGCGTGGAAGAGCCTGTGTTCGAGTCGCAAACCAAGACCAAATTAGGTTCTCAGAACATTGCACCCGATGGGCCAAGCATGAAAACTTTTATCGAAGGCTTTTTATTGAAGGCATTAGATGATTTTTTGCATAAAAATCCCGAAACGGCAAAAGCGCTCGAAAAGAGAATCATGCAATCCGAACGCGAGCGAAAAGAGCTTTCGGATGTAAAAAAACTGGCGAATGAGCGCGCCAAAAAAGCCAACATACACAACAAAAAATTGCGCGATTGTCGCTACCACCTCAATGAAAAAGCTGGTACAGAAGAAGATCGTTTGAAGACAACTTTATTCATTACCGAAGGAGATTCGGCGAGTGGTTCTATCACGAAAGCACGTGATGTGGCTTCACAAGCGGTATTCAGTTTGCGTGGAAAACCCTTGAATTGCTACGGTTTGACTAAAAAAATCGTGTATCAAAACGAGGAATTTAATCTCTTACAACACGCACTCAATATTGAGGATTCGTTGGACGATTTGCGCTACAACAACGTAGTGGTGGCTACCGATGCCGATGTGGATGGTATGCACATTCGCTTGTTATTGCTGACGTTCTTTTTGCAATTTTTCCCAGATATTGTCAGAAATGGTCACTTATATATTCTCGAAACGCCATTGTTTCGGGTACGTGACAAAAAAGATACGTTTTATTGTTACAGCGAAGCTGAAAAACAATTGGCGATTAAGAAATTACGTGGCAAACCAGAAATTACACGATTCAAGGGTTTGGGCGAGATTTCGCCAAACGAATTTGCTGATTTTATTGGTAAAAATATCCGTTTAGATCCAGTTATTTTACTCGAAGACATGAGTATTGATAAATTATTGGAATACTATATGGGCAAAAATACCATGGATCGCCAAGAGTTTATCATAGACAATTTACGTGTCGAAAAAGACGAAATTACGGCTGGCGAAACCATAGAGCAAGTCATGGCAGAAGCCGAAGGCGGAAGCATGGCGCAACTGAATGGATAAAAAAAAGGGCTTGAAAGTAACACTTTCAAGCCCTTTTTTGTTTATTAACTTCATTGTTATGCGCAGCATTTTTTTACTAGAAAATTTATAGTTTTATTTTACTTTAAATTGGTGCGTTTCGGGTTGTGCCTTGTAGAAATTCGAGTTTTTGCAAAATGAAGTCGGAAGAAGCGGAAAACTGTTTGAAGTCTGGCGAAAGCCGACGAGTTTTTTCCGCGCCGAC
>JAYUJV010000095.1:0-10401 GCA_043764975.1 Saprospirales bacterium | reverse complement strand
TTTTTTGCTCAAATATTGAATTATTTTTACATTTTTTAGTATCTTTATAAAATATTTATTTTATTCATATTTGTTAATTTTTCTTTCGTTCAACCTGTTAAAATAGAAGAATTTAAAAAATAGTAGTAAATCTCTTGATTAAGAGGTTTACTACTATTTTTAAAAAATAAAAAAATAAAAAATGAACAACATAACGCTGCTAATTACTAAAATCATATTATTACTTCCTTTTTTTACAAAAGAAGCACAGAATGTAGAGCCACTTAAAAACGAAGAAGCTGTAAGTAAAATAGAATATGTAGTAAATACAAAGCTAGTTTTTAGAAATTTTGATGGAAACTACAGTATGTATTTCAACACAAAGCAATCCTATTTTTACAACGCTTCATTAGCTCCAGAAGACACTTACGTAGAGGATGGAAATATTGTAACAGCTAAAGAAGGCGATTCTGATGGTTTTCCGATTTATAAAAACTTGATTACCAATGAGATGCAACAAAAGTATGGAGCAGGGAAAGCTGCGAATAAGTGTATCATAGCTGATAAGCTGACTGCTATAAAATGGAACATCACGAAAGAAACAAAAAAAATAAGTACATTCAATACAAAAAAAGCGGTGGGCGATTTCGGTGGTAGAACTTATGAAGTGTGGTTTACGACAGATATTGCGGTTTCTAATGGGCCATTTAAGCTACAAGGATTGCCGGGCATGATTTTAGAAGCCAAATCACTTGACGGTAAAGTAACGATTTCGTTTAAAAGTTATGAGCAAAAAAGCAAAGGTGCTGTTAAGAAATTAAGTGATTTTTTGAAAATCCCTCAGTTTACTCATCCCGAATACTTAAAGAAAGTAGAAGAAGCTGCTAAAAAAAGAATTATTGATGCCAAAGCAATGGGAATTGATTTCACGCCGCCAGATCCCAATAACGATTGGCAAATAGAAAAAAAATATTTATAAAACACATGATAATCATGTAACTTTTTTATGCTTTTTATATTATCAGTATTATGACACATATCCATAAATATCTTTTGCTCGCAATACTGATTGGCTTTTGTTTACCTACTGTTGGGCTGGCACAAAGCAAGACAATAGTAGGTAATGTTACTGATGTGGATTTGGGGCAAGCGGTTGATTTTGCTATTGTATCGCTCATGAATGTGAAAGATAGTAGTTTTGTGGATTTTCAATATACAGACGAAAAAGGGAATTTCACATTGCATACCGATACTTATAATGGGGTGTTTTTAAGGGTCTCCCAGCTAGGTTATAAAAAATATGAAAAAGTAATCGTGAGTAAAGACGATAGTGAAAACAAGATTACATTACGTCAAATATTACTGAAACAAGAAGATATGGCGCTCAATGAGGTAGTCGTAAATGCAAAAGCGCCTTCCGTTCTCATCAAAAATGATACGACAATATTCAATGCAAAGAGTTTTAGGGACGGAACGGAGAAAAAAGTAGAAGACCTACTACGCAATATACCTGGTATCGAAGTAGATGCCAATGGGAGATTGAAATATCAAAACAAAGACGTAGAAAGGGTACTTGTAGAAGGCGATGATATGTTTGGTTCAAATTATACCTTAGCCACCAAAAACCTGAGTGCCAATGTTGTTGATAAAGTCGTGGTCGTTGATAATTATTTAGATAATCCGCTTTTCAAAGAAATAATCAAGTCAGATAAGTTAATCATTAACTTGAAAGTTGATAAAAACTTTAAAAATAATATTTCAGGAAGTATAGAGTTAGGTGTTGGTGGCTTTAAAAATTTTAAAAACTTAGTGCAAAATACAACTATTTCGCTACGCCGAAAAAATAAAGCATTTCTGATTGGAAATACCGACAATGTCCAAAGCGACATTTTGGGCGATGTGGATTATTATTACGAAAATGCAGTATCTTATGTGAAAAACTTTAAATCCACTACGCTCAACACTGCCCCAACGCTACGTGTGCAAGAAGGTACGCCTTTATCAATCTCTGATGTTTTTGTAACAAAAGGACAGCAAAGTTTACTCAGTTTTTCTGATATTTATAGAATCAATGACAATCTGAAAGCCACCTTTTCGCTCACAGCAGCGAACATCAATAAAGCATATAGTTCATCATCGTCATTTCGGTATTTTGCGCAAAACGATACCTTATCTTACAGCGATGAAAGTAGCAATGCTTCGCATACAAAGCCAATAAAGCTAAAAATGAACATAGAGTACATTTCGTTGCGAAAAGGATTGAGTATAAGAACATACAGCCAGCTTTTGAACATCAAAACCGATTACAGTGAATCCATTTTTAGGAATATAAAAGACAGTATTCTTGCTTTTCAGCAAATAAAACCGAGTGGCTATTTTAATAATATTGAATTAACGAAAAAAATAAAAATTGGTATTTTTCAGCTCATTGCTGAAAATGTAAATTATAGACAAAAAGAAAATGCTAACTACAAAAACTATAATTTTAGCGATATACTCAACGTTTATAGCAATTCAATCTCACAATTCGTTGAAAACGATGTCAATTCATTTAGTATCTATGGGCGATTGATGACAAGATCGAAGTTGAATAATGATATAGAATTAGGTACTACTGTCAAGAATCAGAAATTTACACCAAGTAGCCCTTTCTATGATTCTTCTAAAGATTTTGGAATCAATCGAAAAATATTAGAGTTTTTTACTAATTACAAAATATTCAAACACGTAAAAAACACAGAATTTGCAGCTTATTTATCTGCCTCTATTTTAAAACTTGACCATAATATTTCCTTAAAAAATGAAAATAAAGTTTATTTTTTAATGTCACCTACGGTAGAAATTAAGCATAAAATAAGCTATCAATGGGATATAAAACTTAATTCGCAAATCAAACAAGGGATAACAGACATCAACACAATGTCTATTTTACCCATTTTTGTAGATTATCAAACTGTATTCACTGGTGCAAATAGGATCGCAAAAAATACGATTTTCAACAACAATTTAATCTTAAAAAAAGCTGACGGATTTAAAGGCTATTATATCAATTTTTTACTTTCTTACAATAAAAATTTGAATACATTAGGTCGAAATGGAGATTATTCAACACCTATTTTTTTTGAAAAATTTTATTTACAAAACCCAACTCAAACCATTAGTTTTTCGAGCAATGGTAGTTATACTTTTGAAAAATTGAAAGCAAAAGTATCTATGTCTGTCGGACGTTCATTGGCTGAAACCAACAATGAAATCAATAATATTAGTAGGAAAGTAAACGTGATTGGCAATTATTTGAATGTAGAATATAACACAGCGTTTAATATTGTCAATATTAGGCTTAAATATTTTTTAAATACCAATACTTACAAAGTGGCCAATAATCCACCGAGTCAAATATGGAGTCAAAAAATGGAAGTCGTAAATGTCATCAAATTTTCAAAAAAAGTTAAATCAGAGTATAAGTTTCAATACCTTGGCATCAATGCCTTAAAGTCGAATTCGTATTTTACAAATGAATTTCAAATTTCCTATTTGTTTTCAAATAGTAGTAGCTTAAAATTGGGTATCACAAATCCTTTCAATACGAAGACTTTCAGTAGTAGCGCAACATCAGATTTTAATTTTTCTGAAAATAACTTAAATGCCATACAAAGATTTTATATGATTTCTTGGAGTTTTGGATATTGAAATCTTCCTACAAAAAAGCCGAATCTTCATATCGAAGATTCGGCTTTTGTATTTCGTAAAATGACCTTACTGATACTGAATATACAAAGGTGCTGGGTACATGGCGAGTACTTCGGTAGGTGTCATCAAGTTCCAACCAGTGCCGCGGATGTCGTTTTTATAAAACAACTTAAAGCCTGTAAACTCTATCGGCGAAGGGTAGATGCAGTGCAATTGCGTACTCAACTTCAATTCCTTTGAGCCCCAACCGTCCATATCGAGTACAAATTGCACTTCGGATTGTGGCTTTATCAGCTCTGGATTGGTGAGCATATAGTGTTTGAAACGATGCACGACTAGTACTTTGGGCGGCAATTTATTGGCTACCACAAGGTTTTTTAGGTAATCGATTGTCCAGTTCACGTCTTTATCATCGAATGAGCCGATGCGTTTGCCTGGCACATCGCCTTCTTTCATCGAAAATTCGGGATCTATGCCGAGGTGTACGTTGGGCATCTTGAGGTATTTTTCCCAAGCTGGTACTTCGCTCATCAGTGTACTTTGGCCTACTTGTATATCTATGAACACGATGGCATTTATTTCTTTGGCCCAAGCCACGAGTGTATCTACCATTTTTTCGCTCATCCGTAGGCGATATTTACCATCGGCACCGGGTTTGCCTTGCGCCGTAGTGACTACCGCGTGCAACGCCAACTGAATGGGGTGCGTGGTATCGGCCGCAAACCATTGCTGCTTCTCTACTTGTAGTTTACGAATCATTTCATCTTTTGGGTATTCGCCCAAAGCGCCCATTTTTTTAGAAAAAAGATTGCCATAATAAGCCAATATACGATACTTTGGCAAAATAGAGCCTGGCAAAACTGGTGGCAATGTGATTGGCCAGTAGTTTTTAGGATCGAGTTTTTGTTCCACCGAGTCAGGCATTGTCTTGGCAGGGAACACAACGTGGCTGTCTATTTTTTCGACATTGGCAGCAATCGTTGTTGTCGAGTCTGTGTTTGTGTTGGATTTGTTGTCTTGTTTGCAAGCTATACTGCATAACAAAAACATATTCGCCATCGCGAATAGTCGAAGATAAGTGTTTCTCATTGAGTACGTTAAAATTGTTTTTTAGAAAAGAATATAGTATGTTATCAAAATCGCGACAAAGCTACTAAAAAAGAATGAGATTATTTTAAAAGGCATTTTTTAGCATTTTTAGCTTTAATATACACTTTTTTAATATTTGATTGATAATGTAATTCGATACATAAATAACTATTTTTTATTTTTAAAATCATTAAAAAATAAAAATAATATTAATATTTAATATGTATTTCACTAAGAATCATTGAATTACATATAACGATTTGATAAATTTTTATAAAAAAGTCATATACCCGAAAAAAGGTATTTTTACGTATTAAGACTTATTGGCATATCATTTGAACATATATAAATATAACGTCAGGTATGCGACTTCTAACATCGCAACTGATAAAGGTAATAGAGAAAACTAAAAACATGAGAAAGCAGGCTCGCCTTGCAACAGTTCCCAATTTTAGTATTACAAAACGACGGATTTTTCCATTCTACACAACCCTTTTCTTACACACGGCTTGCATTCAAGACCGCTGTGTTTCTGTTTCATTTTTGATTTCAAAAATGCGATTCTTATTATAATAACACATTTGTTTTGATTTTTTGATGCGGCCCATTGATTCGGTTTTTATCATCATCGAGCGTTTGGCTTGATGCTTTTATACGCACATATTGTTTTTGCTCTAGTCGAGCAATGACCATATTTTGCATTTTCAACATTGCCAATTCAATCATTTTTATATTAAAAATTTAAATTCAAACACATTGTTACATTATTTCAACAACGCATTTTTAACCATGAAGAATCAAACATTTTCTAGCCTACTATTTGATGTATGGCAAACGTACATCACTCGACCAATTGTGGTCGCTTGCTTATTGGTCGTGAGCCTTTGCGCAGCCCAAACGGCTTCTGCACAGTGCTTATCTGTCCTGAATGCAAATACGAACGGACAAAGTACCTTTACCGTAAATATCACAAATACTTGTGGAATTGCCTTGAAACCGAGCGATTTAGCTACTGTTTCGGTGATTTCGCCTTGTGGTGTTTCGGCAAGTGACAAATTTACATTAGACATTTATGACGCTTCGCAAGCAAACGTGGTCTATACCGTACAAACGACTACACCATATAATGCAGCTACGAGCGCATTCGATTTTTCGGCCGTGCCAACCAGCGCTTTGATTGGTCAATCTCGCATCGTAAAACTCACTTATTTGAAACTCACCGCCGGTACTTACGTGACTAATTCGTCAATTTTGGGTGTCGTGACATTCAAAGATACCGCTGCGCCAACTTTTGTTTGCCCAGCCGACAAAACCATAGAGTGCTATGAAGATACTTCGGTCGTGAATACTGGTACAATAACAAGTATTGTGGATTGTGCTGGCGCAGCGAACGTGACAGTCACTCATAACACTGCGCTTGCTACCGTTAATTTTTGTACAAATCCAATTTTTGTAATCTATAATCGTACATTTGTAATTGCTGATGCAGCGAATAACTCAAGTACTTGCGTACAAAAAATATACATTAGAAAAGGCGTATTAGCTGATTTTGCTTATCCAGGTAATGTAGAATTGACAACAGTTTATCCGACTTGTAACTATACTAATTTATCGCCGAACGGAATCAACAGTACGCCGACTTTCAAGGGTTTGCCTATCGTATTTGGTGGCTCAAATCCTACTCAGAAAGCCTATTGTAATATCGTTATGATTTTTGCTGATGCAGCGCCAACCGCACTTTGTGGCATCGGGACTTCACGTACACGTACTTACACTACCGTCGATTTTTGTACTTTGCCTTTTCCGACTACCGTCACGACTACGCAAGTCATCACGATTGTGGATAAGCAAAATCCAACGGCACAGCCGATCAATGCTACCAATGAACTCACGTATTATACAGGTGCAAACAACACTAGCACATCATGTACGGTAGATGTCAATTTGCCGTCGGTTTCTGCTACGGATTGTTCGTCTTTGACTTACAAAATAACAGGGCCAAACGCTATTTGTGTCAATGCAAATGGTACAGGAAGCACGCCAATTCCGTTGGTTGCTGCTGCAACACCTTATTTATTTGAATATAAAGTAACAGACGCTTGTAGCAATGCTACACAACAACTTTTGAAAGTAAATGTAATAGACAATACTGCTCCAGTAGCAATCTGTAAGCAAGGCTTCAATGTATCATTGAGCAACTATGGCGATGCAAAACGCGCAGGTATTTTATTTAATGAAAATTCTTACGACAATTGTAGTGGTGCAAACTTAGGCTACAAAGTACGCCGTTTAGTACCAGCAGGTCAAGCCTTTGCTGATGATGTGACGTTTACTTGTGCTGACGTAAATCAACCTGGTATTATGGTCGCTTTGCAAGTAACAGATGTAGCGGGCAACGTAAATACTTGTATGTCAACGGTTAATGTGTCGGACAAGTTGCCGCCAACCATTGCTGGGCCAGTAAACGTAACGGTAGAATGTACCACCGATTTAACAAATTTAACGCCTTTCGGCAATGCTCAATATTATGACAACTGTGGCTTTAATGCAGGACAACCAGTTTATACCGAAACTAAAAATATCAGTAATTGCGGCACAGGCACGATTGTCCGTAATTGGGTTGTGACAGACAAGCAAGGCTTTAGTGCTTCTACTTCACAAACGATTACGGTCGTGAACACAAAGCCATTCAATCCTGATCCAGCGATTGTGAACAATCCCGATCAGATTACTTGGCCAGCAAACGTGGTGGCGTTGTCGAGCGTAGTTGGTTGCAAAGATCCTTCTTACTTTACAACTACACTCGGTGGCGAACCAATCGTTAAATCTGGCAATAGCTGTAATTTGATTGCTAAAAGTATGTCGCAAGATGTATTTTATGTAGCGCCAGGCTCAGGTTGTTTCAAAATCATGCGTACTTGGAAAATCGTAGATTGGTGTCAGCACATGGCTGATCCTACAAAAGGAATCTGGAGCCACACGCAATTATTGACAATGATGGATAATATACCGCCAGCATTTGGCCCAGGTGCAGATCCAGTTGATTTGACATTTAGTACTAACTCAACTACTTGTAGCGCAACTATAAAATTAAAAATACCGAAAGCAACGGACGATTGTAGCGGCACGCCAACGGTCGTGATAGAAAGTACTTTACCAGGTTTTGACCCAGCAAATCCTACAAAAGCATTTGATGTAGCACTCATTAATAAAGCAACTGGCGATGCTTATACCGTAAAATATAAAGTCATTGACGCTTGTGGTAACAGCATAAACAAGACCGTGAATGTGTTTATCAAAGATTTGATAAAGCCAACACCAGTAGCGATTCAAGGTTTTTCGACGACCATCAATCCGTCTTCAAAAGATGCTATTATATATGCTAACAACGTAAACAATGGTAGTTATGATTTATGTACAGCAAGTAATGCACTTGTATTTGCCTTCGATGAAAACTTTACAAGAACATCACTTACATTTACTTGTGACTCTTTAGGCACACGCGCTGTTCGCCTTTGGGTAAAAGACCTTGCAGGCAATAAAGCATACACGACGACTTACGTAGATGTGCAAAACAATATGGGTGCTTGTTCGCCAACTATCCAGATGGCAAATATCGCAGGTGATGTACAGACAGAAAAAGGTGATAAAGTACAAAATGTAAGCATCGAAATGAATACAACAGCTATCGTAACGCCTTTCAAACCTTACATGACCAATACCAATGGTTCGTTTATGTTCCAGAATTTGACGCAAGGCGCATATAACGTAAAACCTGCAAAAGACGACGATGCTATAAATGGTGTTTCTACTTATGACCTTGTATTGATGAGCAAACACATACTCAATCAGCAGCCATTGACAACGCCTTATCAGATGATAGCGGCCGATGTGAACAAAAACGGTAAAATTACAACAGCCGATATGGTCGAGTTACGTAAGTTGATCTTGCACGTAAACAAGAGTTTCCCGAACAACACGTCTTGGAGATTTATTGATAAAAAATATGTATTCCCTACGCCAACTAATCCTTGGGCAGCAACTTTCCCTGAATTGACAACTTTGAATGTCGTGCCACAAGGCGCAACAGCAGATTTCGTGGGTGTCAAAATCGGAGATTTGAATGGCAATGCACAAGCAAACAGCACAATGGCAGCTTCATCGTTGAGCGATCGTAACCGCCGTATGTGGTACGTCAGCACCGATGACCGTAAGGCACAAGCTGGCGAGGAAGTTACCCTACGCTTCAATGGCGATACAGGTATGGAAGGCTTTCAGTTCACGATGAAATACGATGCCAAAGCACTTTCTTTCATCAATGCCACTGACGTTGATTTTGCATTACTCGAAGATGGAACATTGACGATGAGTAGTGTCGAAAACAAACCGTTTTCGATTACCTTCAAGGCACGTGCCAACACAACGTTGAGCAAAGCAATACAAATCAATAGCGAAGTCACAAAGGCAGAAGCGTACAATACGGATAACAACAGTGTAGCAAATGTAGCTTTGTACTTTAACAATGCACAACCAATTGCGGCTACATTTGAGTTACATCAGAATAAACCGAATCCGTTCCGTGGTATGACCACTATATCATTTACGTTGCCAGAAGATAGCAAAGCTACTTTGACGATATACGATATATCGGGTCGCAACATCAGAACAGTAGAAGGCGAATATAAGCGCGGCTTCAACGAAATGATTGTAAACGATATGGACGCAACAGGTGTATTGTTCTACCGTTTAGATACGCCAAACAACACAGGTACAAAAAAGATGATTGTACTTCAATAAGTCTTGAAATAATTAAATCTTGAAATAAATATTTTTTATTTTTTAATAAATAAAATATTGACAATCAGTATTTTAAATTCACTTTAAAAATAAAAATGTATTTAAAAATCAAGTATTTTTTGAATGTTAAAATGCGAATTGGAATCCACAAACGGGGTTTTGCACCTTAGTTGCAACTAACGCAACACTCCGTTTTTTGGGCTTGATTTTGCAGTAAAATATATAAAAAGAAAAGCGCTTCGTGTTTACGAGGCGCTTTCTTTTTTATTAAAAAAAAATAATATAACTACTTTTGCCATTTTAAAGGATTAGAGCAATTTTCTTTTCTTTGATTGAAATTCCCATTACAATAAGCAATGGACAATAGGCAATTTAAAAAACAAGCATTGTATGGATACTGAAATCTAAATTTTGTCTATTGCTTATTGCCAATTATAAACGAGTAACGATCAAAAACTATGAAAATTCAATTTACGCTTACTAATACCTAAGTTTTTACAAAATTGTAGTGTTATTCCGTAAAGATTTATTATTTTTGTAATCGAAACAATGAAACGAACGAAATAACATGGCACGTAAAATTACGCTCATCGCCCGATTGTTGTTGGAGCATAACGGAAAAATTCTGTTTTTGGCGCAAACGACCCAAAACGGCGGCAAATATAGCTTGGTAGGCGGCAAAATAGAAAGTGAAGAAATGGCTACCGAAGCCCTCGCTCGCGAGAGCTTAGAGGAGTGTGGTTTGGTGGTGCGTACCGAAGACCTCAAGCTCGTGCATGTACTGTATCGCAACAAAACCAACGAAACCATGATTGTGCTATATTTTAAACCAACTTCTTGGACTGG
>JAYUJV010000094.1:0-3659 GCA_043764975.1 Saprospirales bacterium | reverse complement strand
GTTCTCGCATCAGCAAAGGTTTCGGCTACCGTGCTAGGGCACGAAAAAGGTGACAAGGTCACTGTATTCAAAAAGAAAAGACGTAAGGGTTACCGCGTCAAGAATGGCCACCGCCAATCTTTCACGCAAATCAAAATTGACAGCATCAAGGCTTAATTGCTTGTGTTTTCAATTGCTTTTCTTTTAAAAATTATTTATTAATTGTAGCCGATTGTTCCGAATCTGAAAGACGAAGAGGAATACGGATTAAAACTTGACAAACGTCATGGCACACAAAAAAGGTGAAGGTAGTACCCAGAATAACCGGGACAGTAAAAGTAAACGCCTTGGTATCAAACTTTATGGTGGTCAGGTAGCGAAAGCGGGTAATATTATTATTCGTCAGCGCGGCCTTCGTTATGGCTTGGGTGAAAATGTGTATATCGGAAAGGATTTCACAGTTCATGCAGCTATTCCAGGTAGAGTAGTGTACAAAAAAGGTAAAGATGACAAAACTATCGTAGGTATCGTACCTTTCGATGAGGTCGCTGAAACTATTGCAAAAGAAGCAACTGTAAAGACTGCAAAAGCAGTAAGAGTAGCGGCGCCTAAAGCAGCAGCAAAAGCACCAGCAGCTAAACCAGTTGTAGCAGCAGTAGCAGCACCCGTAGAAACTAAAGCAGCAGTGGCAGAAGCTATCGCTAAAGTAGAAGACACAAAAGCAGACGAAATTACATTTGATTCTATCGAAGCAGCTTTTGATGAGCCAGCAGCACAAGGTGCAGCAGCAGCGTCAACAAAAGGTGATGATTTGAAGAAAATAGAAGGCATCGGCCCTAAGATTGCAGAATTATTCAACAATGAAGGTATTTTCTTATTCTCTGAATTAGCGAATACACCAGTTGAAAGAATGCAAGAAATCTTAGATGCAGCAGGATCTCGTTACCGTGTACACAATCCAAGCACTTGGGCTCAACAAGCTCAAATGGCAGCGAATGGTCAGTGGGACGAATTGAAAGTACTTCAAGATCAACTAAATGGTGGTAAAGAAGATTAATTTTCTTTACTATGGATATAAAAAAAACCTTTCATCTAAGATGAAAGGTTTTTTTTGTGCTAATAATAGGCTCGTATTATTTCTTTTTCCAGTCTGCAACCGATTCTGCATTCATACGAACGTAGTCTTTATTGCCTTCTTTTGTAGCCAATTCAGATGAGCGTTCCGCCGTCGTAATCGCTGATTTGAAGTCACCATTTTTCGCTAAGATTAAAGCCTTTAGGCGCAACCACCAAAATTTTTCGCCACCTTTATCCAACGCTTTGTTTATCCATTCTAGTGCTTGTTTTGCATCTTTACCTTCTTCGTTGTAGTAACGAGCAGAAGCATAATAGCTATCAGCAGATGGACCTTCTAATGTTTTTTTGATGTCCGTCATCATACGGTCGTCCGTGTTGAGGGTAACTGGTATACTTAACATTGTGTTTTCCCAAGCCAACGTAATCTCGCAACTTGTGTTTTTGAGATTATCAATACTGATTGTGAAAGATTCTGTTGGCATAGCGGCTGTTTTTGCAGCAACAGTAGCACGAAAAGCATCTTCTTCTTGCTTATAATCATCTATGCCCCAATGTTCGAGGTTTTTATGAAAGATAACTGTCCATTGTTTTTCGGCAGGAATCGTGTAAAGCGCATAAGTGCCTTTTGTCAATTTATTGCCAGCTACCATCACGTCTTCGCTGAATGTTACTTTGGTAGAAGCGTTGGCACCAGTGCGCCACATTTCGCCGAAAGGCACTAAACCACCAAAAACTTTACGGCCTTTTGCACTTGGACGAGAGTATTCGATGGTAATATCTGTCAAACCTGCAGTTTGCATGACTTTGCCAGTTGGACTTGGTTGAGGGGCTTTGATTTGTGCATGCGTAGTCGTCAATGTAAGTACGGCTACCAAAAGAAAAAAGATTTTTTTCATTGTGTTGAAATAATTAGTTTTGAATATTGTTTAAAAAATAAATTTGATTTTAAAATTGACTTAAAAGTACAACATTTGTTTCAGTTTCAAGTATCTTCTACGCGACACTTGACATTATTTTAACAAAAAAAACTTATCCACAAGTGTTGGTAATGATGTTGGTAACCTTGTTTGAAAAAAGTTTGAGATACTTTCCTTTTTTCATTGTATCTTTGTGAATATAAAAACAAGCAATATGGCAGAGCAACAAACACCCAATACCGCTACCAAAAAAAATTTTACGGATAATAAAACTGGCCGCCGCAACACCAACGGCGAGCTATCGGATTTTGTGTTTGGTAAAGTACCGCCACAAGCTGTGCCGCTCGAAGAGGCTGTGCTAGGTGCATTGATGCTCGACAAAGATGCCTTGACGAGCGTAATGGATATTATCCGTTCCGAAACGTTTTACCTCGATGCGCATCAGTTTATATATAAGGCGATGCTTTCGCTCTTCGCACGATCACAACCCATTGATTTGCTGACACTTACCGAGGAACTCCGTAAAGAGGGCAATCTTGAAAAAATAGGTGGGCCGTATTATCTCGTAGAGCTGACCAATCGAGTTGCATCTTCGGCCAACATCGAATATCATGCGCGGATTATTGCGCAAAAACATATTCAGCGTGAGCTGATAAAGGTGTCCTCGAACGTCATCAAAGATGCTTACGAAGACACGACCGACGTATTTCAGTTACTCGATGATGCTGAAAAAGGCTTGTTTAACATCACCCAAAACAACCTCAACAAAGGTTCGGAAAGTATGGGTGCGCTCAGTAGCAAATTGTTGAAGCAGCTCGAAGAACTTTCTAAAAAAGAAGATGGTCTGACTGGTGTACCAACCGGCTTCACTGATCTTGACCGCCTCACATCTGGTTGGCAACCTTCCGATTTGATTATCGTCGCTGCACGTCCAGGTATGGGTAAATGCCTTGCGAAAGGCACGCCCGTAATGATGTATGACGGCACAATACGCAAGGTAGAAGATATAAATGCAAATGATTTGCTGATGGGCGACGATTCTACGCCGCGCAAAGTGCTTTCATTGGCGCGCGGACAAGAACAAATGTATTGGATTCGTCAGACGCATGGCATAGATTATAGAGTGAACGAAAGTCATATATTATCGCTGAAGCGTAATAAAAATGAAGTTGTTAATATTGAAATAAAAGATTACCTTAATAAATCTTCGGATTGGAAGGCCGATGTAAAAGGCTATAAAGTTGGTGTTGAGTTTAAAACGAAATCGCTTACGCTAGAGCCGTATTTCTTAGGACTTTGGCTTGGTGCAGGTCAATCGAATAGTTCTCGCATAGATACAAAAGAGGAGTCAGTCATCAATTATCTTGACGCTTACGCTAATCGAATGGATGCTCGATTGTTGGCATTGGACGAACGCCACGAATCGGCTTATACCATCGCAAAAGTATTTGGGAAAGATGCGCCGATGGACGCTGTGCGCATGTCACTAATGCAACTTGATGTGTTGAACAATAAGCATATTCCGCAGGATTATGTACTCAATAATCGTCAAAATCGCTTGACATTGTTGGCTGGTTTGATTGACAGTAAAGGTATTTTGAACAATAATACTTACGAAATAGCCAGTGATAACGAGCAATTAATACTCAATATTAAATATTTATGCGACACATTGGGCTATCGTAC
>JAYUJV010000093.1:0-10416 GCA_043764975.1 Saprospirales bacterium | reverse complement strand
AAATGGACATTACGTTTTATCGTGATGATTTTCGTCGTGGCAAACCGCAAGCTGCAAGTTCCAACGAAATGAATTTTATTGTCGAAAACAAGCGCGTTATCTTAGTCGATGATGTGCTTTATACTGGTCGCACTATCCAAGCTGCGCTGACGGCGCTCAACCATTATGGTCGTCCGCAATCCGTGGAGTTGGTCGCTTTGGTAGATCGCCGTTTCAATCGACATTTGCCGATTCAGTCCGATTATATAGGTATCACGGTCGATGTACTCGATGAAGAATATGTAAAAGTAGAGTGGGCCGCTCAAAACGGACAAGATTCTGTGGTGTTGTTTCCGAGTAAAGAGGCATCGAAAGGGTAGGGGAAATCGGGAGTCGAAAATCGAGAGTCGGGAGTCGAAAATCGTGAGTCGAGAGTCGAAAATCGAAAGTTGCTAAGCGAGAGTTCAAAATTGTGAGCCGTGAGAAAGAATCGAGAGAGGAAAGTCGAAAATCGAAAGTTTCAAATTGACCGTAAAAAGTAGAGAAGCGAGTTTTTTAAATAAAGATAAGGATAAAAATTACCGAATAAATTCGGTGTTACAAATATACGGAATGTCAAATCAGATGAGTACCCGACATTTGTTGGGGATAAAAAACATAACGAGCGAGGACATACATTTGATTCTCGAAACGGCCAAAAACTTCAAGGAAGTGATTAATCGGCCGATTAAAAAAGTGCCTTCGTTGCGTGATGTGACGGTTGCAAATTTGTTTTTTGAAAACTCAACGCGTACGCGCGTTTCCTTTGAATTGGCCGAAAAACGCCTTTCTGCCGATAGTATCAATTTTTCGGCTTCGGCTTCGTCAGTCAGCAAAGGCGAAACTTTGTTGGATACGGTCAATAATATTTTGGCAATGAAAGTGGACATGGTCGTCATGCGACATCCTGCGCCTGGCGCGCCAATGTTTTTGGCAAATAAAATCAAGGCCAATATCATCAATGCTGGCGACGGTACACACGAACACCCAACACAAGCCTTGCTCGATGCGTATTCGATGCAAGAAAAATTGGGCGATTTGACTGGTAAAAACATCGCCATTTTTGGCGATATTTTGCACTCACGCGTAGCATTGAGCAACATATTTTGCCTTCAAAAAATGGGCGCTAATGTCAAAGTATGCGGCCCACCGACTTTGATACCTAAACACCTCGCGAGCCTTGGCGTAGGCATAGAACACGATGTGCAAAAGACCTTGCAATGGTGCGATGCTGCCAATATTCTTCGGATTCAGCTTGAGCGACAAGACATAAAATATTTCCCTTCTTTGCGCGAATACAGCCTATATTATGGTATAAACAAGCAATTATTAGACAATTTGGATAAAGAAATCGTGATTATGCACCCTGGGCCAATCAATCGCGGTGTAGAAATTACGAGCGATGTTGCGGATAGTCCACATTCAATTATTCTCGATCAGGTCGAAAATGGAGTTGCAGTTCGGATGGCAATTTTGTATTTATTGGCTCAAAAAAATTAGGATTTTAGTTTTATTTTTACGATTTTCAATGTCGTCAAGGTTTAAAACCTTGACGACGTTATTAGTATTACTTCTTAAATAACATTTTCTGCAAATTTTCGTTATCCATTTGTATCTATTTTTATCAAAAATTTTAATTTTTAATGTTAAAAAAAATATGCTTTTTTGTACTGTTTAGCTTTATTGCTTTGGCTTTGAAAGCGCAATCGGCTGAGGCAGAAATTTTGAAAAGAACGGAAATGTTAATCAGTGGTGGGCAATACTTGACTGCTTATAAATTGTTATATAATTTGGATTCGTTGGATTTGAATCCGACGTATTTGCTTGAAAAAGAGCGTATTGCACTTGGTTTTCATTACAAAACGCAAGGACATCATAGTTTTACGTTTCGGAATTTTAGTGTCGGCGAAACTGTCGAAAATGTAATCGGACACGAAGGCAAAATGGAAACTTTCAAGATTCAATTTGATGAAAAAATCGATCGTTATTTAAGACTTTATCCCGACAATTATTACTTGCTTCGTGGCATTGGCGATTTTTATCAAGCCATCGCTGATACGTATGGTGACAAAGGCGAATATAATTTACAAGACATTTTTTTGAGGATAAACCAATATTACGGATTGGCAAATGACACCAAAGGTACATTCGAGTCACTATTTGGCGAAGGCCATGCGAAGACATTTTTGGGTCAATTTAAGGCTGCAAAAGAGCCGTTGAAAAAGGCATTGGAGTTGAATTCGACGGATGCAACCACGAATTATGACCTTGCATATTGTTATTGGTCAACAGGCGTTCGCGATTCGGCTTTGACAAATGCGTTCATCGCTTTGGATTCTTTTAAACTCGCTGACCGAAAAGCAGATGCACTTTTCATCATCGGTTCGGTATATGGAGAGCAGGGTTTGAACAAAATGGCGATTAAATATTTTGAAATGGCTAATACGTATTACCCTAATGATCAACGTATTCTGAATGAATTGATGCTCAATTATCTTTTTATTCAAAATTACAATAAAGCTGCTGAGTATGCCAATATCTTGTTTGAACTCGACCCCACAAAAGCGGAAACTTACAATGATTTGCAAGCCGTTTATACCGAAGCCAGTCATTTAGACCAGTTGATTGTCTTCTTTGAATCAAAAATTCCGTTGTATTCTAAAAATCTTTCTGCCCTTGGCGCTTTACATTTTTATATGGCTGGTGCGTTGTTGAATGAAGGGAAAAACGAGTTGGCAAAAACACATTTTAAGAATGCAAAAGTTACATTTTTAAAATTTGTGCCTAAAGATCATGCTGTGATTACAAAAATAAATGAGGCTTTGGTGCTTTGTGATTCGGTGGGGAAATAAGAAAAGGAATGAAATTAAAGAAATTAAGAAAATTAAAGTAATTAAAAAAATAACAAGTTAGCTCACTAGAGATAGGTCACGACCTGTCATTACACGCGACGGCAACTCGCATCTGTGAAAATCTGTGAAATCTGTGAGAGATAAAACTCACGTATAGCGTTTAACGTATGTGAAAATCTGTGAAATCTGTGAGAGAAAAAAAATCTGAGAGAAAATCCTAAAATAACGACTGTTTACAACCAGATTTACTTCTTCTTGCACGACGAACGCCTATCAAACCATTGTCGGTAAAATTGTAAGAAATGGATACACCGATAAAATGATACATATCAAATTTGCGATCATCGCCACGTTGGATGCCAGTTACAGCATCAACTTTATTGCCTAAAGCTGCCGCTGTTGTGCCACTTTTGGCCAATAATTCTGATTTTGAAAGGTATTTCCCACTGACATCATCTAAATAATCTGAAAGTGTTGGACGCCAACCGAAGAAACCACCTACGTTCCAGGTATCATTCAAAGCGTATTTTACACCAAAACCAAAAGGTATCGAAATAGCTACTTTTTTATATGCAACACCCTCAGTCTGAAGCGGTTGTAAATATTCCCAAGCATTGTTGTATCGCGTTTTAGGATTAAAAAGTGTAGCACCCACGCCTAAAAAAGCATAAGGCGAAAACGGCTGGTACATTCCATAAGGCTGATAACCTTGAAAATTGTACTCAACTTGCGCACCAAATTCCATGATGGTCGATTGAAAACTCAAATCGCGTTTCACGAGGTCTTCTTCCTTGGCGTATTTGTCGCGACCAGATATTTGACCGTAATTAAAATGACCTTCGAGTGCAAAATAATCACTAAAATTTTGTTTTACAAATAGCCCAATCGCAGGATGCGTTTCACGCAACGTGCTACCGACTGTATGCGATAAATCGCCACTATAAAACATACCACCAGCTTGAAGTCCAACTTCAAGATATTGCGCTTTCGCAGTCAAAATGCTAAAAAAAGCAATGATGATTAAGATTCCTTTTTTCATGTCTTTTATATTATTGAGTATTCAAAATAAGTAAGGTTCTATTTCTATTAAATTTTTTGTTGTGTAATTTCAATGCGCCTATTCTCTATACAATTATTCTATGGTATTAAGTATGTAAGTATTAAGTATTGCAGTTTTTTAAATATCTAAGAGGAAAAGTATTACGTATAAAAGTATTTCAGTTTTTACAATATTTAAAATGCTGATTCAAAGATTATTATCTCGACTTGAATACTTAATACTCCAATACTTAATACTTTTGGGCTAATATAAAAAACTTGTTACACTATGTATATCTACAAATTTTTTAAAAAAACTATAAGATTATTGTAGTAGAATTAGGCTTTTTTTAGAAATTCTACACGTAATACCATGACTGAGCCTTCTACTTTGCCTTCTACTTCTTCGAGATTTTCTGTCAATCTGATACTTTTTACTTTCGTTCCGCGCTTGATTACCGCAGATGATCCGCGCACTTTTAGGTCTTTTATGACCGTTACGGCATCGCCTTCTTGTAGGATTGTGCCGTTGCTATCTTTCGGATTCGTAGTATTGGTGTAGCTATTTTCTACCGTTTTATCTTGATTTTTATAATCGTATTCGTAATCAAAATCGTAGTCAAATTCGTCTTCTTTTTGTTGCATTATTATAGATTTAGCATTTTATTTTGCAAAGATAAGTTTTTTTTGAAAATTTGAAATCGAATAAATTTGAAAACAAAAAATTACAATATTATCTCACTGAAATTTGATAATTATCAAATTAATTGTTAAATTTGTTTTCAAAATCCTTTTTTTTACATCAAAAATTATTTAAAATGAAAAAATGCTTATTTTTAATCATGTTTATTGGCGTAACTCAAATTGTATTTGCACAAACGCACCCGCTTGAAATCAAAATATCACCGCTTAGGTTAATATTCGGTGCATTTTCCCCTTCAGTAGAGTATGGCTATACCGACAAAATTGGCTTTGATGTCGAGCCAAGTTTTGTCAATTTTTCTACAAAAATTACTATAAACGGTAATACAAATCCTTTGAGTGCAAAAGGTGTTGGCATACAATTAGCCGCAAAATATTATATAAATCCAAGTAAAGGACTTGATAAGTTTAGTATTGGCCCATATTTGAGTGCAAATTCTTCAACTGGCGAATCTATTGATGCTAAATCAAATCCATATAAATTCAAAGTAAATAACGTTGGTTTAGGTGTTTACTTTTCATATAAATGGGTAAAAAAATCTGGTTTGCTATTTGAATTGGCATTAGGTGGCGGCGCTAATTTGATAAAAAATGCAAAGTTATTGTCTGGCTCGATACTTCAAAGCGATATTCCAACTTCCAATTTTTCTACTGCTGCTCGTATCGGCATTGGCTATCGTTTTCAAGTGAATGAGAAAAAATAAAATTAAAGCCAATATTTTTTCTTAAAATTTGATAATAGTCAAATTTGTTTTAGATGTTTTCGTTTTAAAAGTGAATTTCAAATTACTTTTATCAAAAAATTAAACATTTAAAAATGAAAAAATTAATAATTTTAACTTTTTTTCTACAAATTGCATTCATGTCTTTTGCTCAAAAACATATTATAGAGGCAAAGATTAATCCTATTGGATTTGCATTTGGTATGTACAGTTTAGCTTTAGAATATGGTATCAATGATAGAATTGGAATTGATATTGCACCAAATTTTCGAGATTTTACAAATGTTACGAATATTCAAGGATTAAAATTAACTAGCGGCGAAAAAGGTGCAGGTTTACAAATTTCAGCAAAATACTATATCAAACCCAATAAAGGAATCGATAAACTAGGTTTTGGTCCTTTTATAGATTTTTTAAGTACTGACATAAAAACTTTCAATAAAAATTATGAAGAATATAAATTCAATTCCACGACCACAACTTTGGGTTTATTAGGGACTTTGAAATTTGTAAAATCGAATGGCTTATTGTTTGAATTTAGTTTGGGCGAAGGTGTAGTGGTGTCTTACAAAGATAAGAATTTGACTCCGACTGGAGTTCAATTTGATAGAATAAAACCCAAACTTACATCAACGTATCGTATCGCAATAGGTTATCGATTTGGCGGTGGAATGAAAAGATAGAGTTTGGGTATTATGTTTATAAGCCATTGATTATTAATGTATTATGCCAAAGTGCATTGGGTTTTACCCTTTTTATAAAATATCGAATATCGAACAAGGAATATTGAATATCGAATGTCAAACAAGGATTATCGTAGTTGCGCTACATGATTTAGACATTCAACTTCGATATTCGATATTTATTATTATGATACTTAAAAAGGTAAAGCCTTGTACGCTAAAGTATAACTATATAATCATCTATCTTTCATCAATTTCCCTATCGTATCGACACCTTTTTTTTCTAATTGAGCGAGTAATTTTAGAAACAAAATAGCGGTCATATAAGCATCGCCTGCGGCTGTGTGGCGGTCGTTTGTTTGCACATTGTACCGACTTGTGAGCGCATCGAGCGAGTAATCTTGTGGCAAATACGAGTACGTATTTCGATGCTCCAAACGGATAGATAGGGTAGCGGTGTCAATCGTTTTGTTACGGAGTTCGTCGTTCACAAATCGCTTTGCGAGTTGGTTCATAATCGCCATATCGAAACCAATATGATGCCCGATGATGATGTCGTTGCCACAATATTCCAGAAAAGACTCAAAAGCAAATTCCTCACTTATTTTTTTCTCTTTGCCTTTCGGCAAAATACCATGAATATGAATACTGGCTTCGTTGTTGTTGTCGTTTTCGATAAAATATTCAAACGAATTTTCGACCGAAATTTGATTATTTAGAATCGACACTGCGCCGATAGACAAAATCTTATCTTTTCTTGGATTTATACCAGTCGTTTCGGTGTCCAATACCACAAATCGAACTGCACTTAGCAGCGTATCTTTTGCTTGTGGATTTTTGAAACCTTGGATATATTTTGTCCAATATTCGGGATAATCTGTTGGTTTGTTTTTATTAAAAAGATTAAAAAACATGGTATATTGGTTTAGGTCGAAAGTTGAATTTGTAGCAATAATTGTTTTTTGTAATGTATTAATATCACATAATCAATATTTTGTGTTTCAATTATTATTGATTGTATGACAATTTTAGTGGAATAAAACTTTCAAGTAAAATTATTTTTTAGTAAAAGTAAATTCCAAGAAAAAAACATAAAAATCGAAGATTTTAATGCTCTTACTCTGCGTTCTCTGCGCCTCTGCGTGAAAAAACAATTGCAATATGCAATTAAAATCCCCAATCGAGAATCAATGTAAGTGTATAAAATGCCCTCCACTAAAATTGTCACACAACCTTATTATTTTAATTTCTTTAATTCTTTTAATTTCCTTAATTTAAAAAAAAGAACTATTGCCTAAATCTAACCCTCAGAAGCGCTTGCAAATCATTGATAGGGACAAAAGTGTCTTTGAGCATCAGTTTTTCGAGGCGATTGAGTTCAGATGGGTTGAAAAAACGGCCACTGTTATTGTTTTTTAAGCCTTGAATGGCTCTAAAACGCATCAATAATTCAAATGCAGTAGCTGCACTTTCGTACAAATCAGCATTTTTGGGATCTATGACTGCCAATTTTTCAAAGCGGCGAAAAGTATTATTGATATTTGAAAACTTAGATTCGAGTGTCAATAATCGCGCCGCATCAATCAGCGGTCGCATACCTCGAATCTTGATGTCGAATTCGTCTCTGTGATCACCATTTTTTTCGACAATAAAATTTCTGAAAAAACTCAACGGCGGTGGTGTCATCAAAGCAATTTTGGCCATCGAATTAAGGAAGTAAGTCGCATTGCCCAACTCTGTAAAAATATGTTCGGCGAGTCGCTCACTCAACGAAAAATCGCCTTCGACAGGTCGGAAATCGAAGAAAATACAGGCATTTAGCAAAGATTGACCATCTGGTTGCGTAATCCAATTCGTAAATTTGGTTTTCCACTCCGAAAACGAACACGTCCAACTCGGATTGCCCGCCATCATATCGGCTTTACAATATTTAAAACCAGTATCGTGCAACACTCGATTCGTGTATCGACCGAGTTTATGAAAGTACGTTGAAACGGCTTCGTAATCGGCTTCAGGCACATCTTCAAACACAATCGCATTGTCCAAGTCAGTTCTGATGATTTGTTCTTCGCGACCGCTACTACCGAGATTGAGCCAAGCGTATTTTGTATTGGGCATCACAAAGCCTTCATTATCAAGCGTTTGTATGCTTAGTTGTATGGCGCGTTGTGCCAATACGTCATTTATTTCGGTTACCATACTCGACACATACCGAACGCCGACTTCGTTTGTGAGGTATTTATGAATCAAGCCGTCAGCCTTCTGGCGAGCAGCGGCGAGTTCTTCTGCATTCACACTTCGCCACATTTCGACAACGATAGCGCCTGGTGTTTCGGCTTGCGCCAATAAAATATCACTTTCGGTATAAATCCCAACTATTTCTGAGTTTTTTGTGCCATCTCGCGTAACGCAAACGCGCGAAGTTTTGCCGCGCAACATCGACATTTGAGCTGTACCAATGGTGCTATCTGGCGGTACAGTCGAAATCCGTTTTGACATAATATTACTGACAGGTTCTTCTCGACGATGAAGGCCAGTTACGACTTTGCGCCTCAAATCCGTATCTCTCAAAATACCGATTGGGTAACCGTTTTCATCGACTACGACTATTGCATTTACGTCTTTATTGGTCATTAATTGTGCCGCATCTTTTATCATCATTTCCGAAGTGCAAGTCAGCGGACTACGATGAATCTGAATCAATTGAGATTCGATAAGGCTACTTTTATTTGGCTGATTATCAGTGTTTTGTGTTTGATAAGTCTTCTTTTCGGGCGTATATTGGCGACTGATTCCAGTTGCAAAACTAGCAACCAAATACATAGAAAGTTTTGAGTTTTTTTGCATTAAAAGCTGCATTTCGCTGTTTTTTACGAGATACAACAAAGTGTCTTCTTTGGCAGTTGCGGTGGTCAGATAAGGCTGAAAAGCGAACAAAGGGCGCAAGCCCAAAAAATCGCCTTCGTCCCGAATATCAAGCAATTTTGTTTCTTCATCTTCGAGCCTAGTTATTTCAATCACGCCTTCTCTGACGATGTAAAAATGCTCTTTGGTCGGTTCGTTTTGTCTAAAAATGATTGTGCCAGCCGCTACATATTGCACGGTAACTTTATTCGCTAATTGCAAAAGATCTTGCTTTTCGACTAGATTGAAAGGTGGATATTCTTTCAAAAAATCATAAATTCGGACACCAATCGTATTTTCTCTCATCGCTTTCTATAATTTATTAAAACATATTGATTATCTTTGTATATTACAACAATAATTAAAATCAACAAATATGAATGCGAAGATAATAAAGGATTTTCGTTTTTTAGAACAATCAACGGAAATACTCAAATCGATTGCACATCCTGTGCGATTAGGCATTGTTATGCTTCTATTTGAACATAAAAGTTTGACGGTTTCGATGCTTCAAAAACTCATGGATATTGAGCAAGCAGTGACTTCTTATCATCTAAAAATAATGAAAGATAGCGGAATTGTGGAAGTGAAAAGAGATGGAAAATGTTCTTTTTATAAACTAAAAGAAGAAAAATATCACAATATAATCAACACATTGGTGGATATAAATTTCAGGCCAATTTGAGTTTTAGTCAACATTGTCAGTTAGTCATTTTTGTCAGTTAGTCTTTCAGAACAAGACCCAAATCAATGATAAAATAGTATTTAATTCAAAAAAAAGACACTGAAATTGCTTTTGGATTTTATTGCTAAATAAATAATTTTTTATTTTTATAATTTATTGATTATCAATATTTTATAAAAATATTTACTTATTTTATTCATAAAATTTTATTACAACTTCAATGCCTTTTAACAAACCAAATCAAACTTTATAAACTACTTTAACAAATCTTTTACTTGAGCGAGCGTTCTGTTTCTACGCGGAATACTCTCGTGTTGCACATAAGGATTTTCGGGGTGCAAACGCACATAGTTTTGATGATAATCTTCCGCTTTCCAAAACTGCTCGAACGCTACAATTTGGACCGCAATCCCTTCCGAATATTTCCCAGATTTTTGCAAACCGTCTTGATAATCCGTTATCGCTTTCTTTTCTGCATCATTGTTATAAAAAGCAATGCTACGATATTGAGTGCCTCGATCGGGGCCTTGACCATTGACTTGCGTTACGTCAATTGAGGCATAAAATACGCGTACTAAATCCGCAAAACTCACTTTAGTTGGGTCGTAATATACTTGAAAACTTTCGGCATGGCCAGTAGAACCATCACCAACACCTTCATAAGTTGGATTTTTTTCTTTTCCGCCCGAATAACCCGAAACGACTTCTCGCACACCTTTTATACTTTCAAAAATGCCTTCTTCGCACCAAAAACAACCACCAGCAAATGTAGCAATGGCTTCTGGAGCAGTTTTGGGTACAAATTTTAGACC
>JAYUJV010000092.1:0-10460 GCA_043764975.1 Saprospirales bacterium | reverse complement strand
TTATCCGTTTTTACGTCTTTCAATTCTTCTTTAAAAAAATCACTGACTTGGTAGCCTTTCGTTTCGAGTTCTTTGTATAGGTTTCGAGTGTCTTTCGTGCGGTTATCGAAGTATTTTTTGCCACCGCCAATTATTAAATCAACATCCGTTTTCAAGAAATCGCTTGCGATTGGCTCGAACATATCGCGCTGTTTTTGGTGTGCAATGAATGAAGCTGGCGTAGCGTGCGTGATGGCGCAAGTCGCCACCAAGCCAGTTGCCAAGCCGTTCGATTCTGCAATTTCTAGGATTGTTTTTGTTGGTATCGAGTCCGCATTGACACCAATGGCAGCATTATAGCTTTTTACACCACACGCAAAAGCCGTTGCACCAGCGGCACTATCGGTAATCAAAGTTTTTTCTTTTGGATAATTTTTATGTAATCCAATGACTGGAAATTGCTCAAGATTGAGGTGACCGTTGTTCATGTACAAACCTGCGGTGACTTGCGTGAGTCCCATGCCGTCGCCAATCATCAAAATAATATTTTTTGGTTTTTTGACGGATTTTCCGTTTTCCAATTTTATGCTTGGCGCACAAGCACTCATTATAAATACGATGATTAAGGTAACAATCGATAATGTTTTTGTATAAAATTTCATGTTTTTTCTTTTTTTGAAATGAATACAAAGGTAAGAAAATTAGTAACAACTAAAATTTAAAATACAATAAAGTAAAATACTTGTACGATATCAAAATTTTGAGTAAAACCTAATGTTTTACCTAAAATTGCTGTTTCTTTGGAAAGTCCCTCCTTTGGAGGGATTTAGGGAGGTCGCATTAGTAACACAAAAACAAAAGGCGCAACTTGCAATGCAAGCGCGCCTTTTTGGGTTTTCTCAAAGTATATCATTAAACTATCGCACCTGACGTTCCTCTACGAAGATGATGCGTGGCATCGGTTTCATTGTTGCGTTTCCTCCTCGCTCAATGAAAGTCTCCGTTTCTTTCAATACTGGTTTCGTTGTGTTTTGGAGATTATTCCAAGACTTACGCGCTTTTCTCATCAAATTCATCAAAATTTCTTCGTAAGAAAGAGATTCTGTTTTTGGTGATACTGTATTTTTATCGTTATTGCTGCTATTGTGAATAGCATTTTGATAGCTTTCTGGTATAATTTCGTCTAATTCATCATTGTTTTTGGCTGCAACCTTAGCTATTGTCTTTTTAGCTGGCTTGGCGCTTTGCTCATGTGGACCAATCAAAGTATCCACTGTCAAAGCTGGCTCACTTGATTGTGGTGCAAACGAACCATCTAATTTATACAATTCATATTTTTCGATTGTCTGGATTAATTTTATAGCATACAAACTGTCGCTTGCATAATTTGCTGCTTTCAAACCCATTGCCCAACTCACATAATCTTGCATATCATAAGTAAACAATTTACTGTATCGAGGGCTAGTGGTCAAAAAATCTGAGTGGTCGTGATAAGAGGCTTCGATGGACTCATAATAACGAAAATCTGAGGCTTTCAATTTACCATTTTCATCAAAATCGTCGTCGATGTGTTCGTAGCAATCACCTTGCCATCTGTTGTTGCATTTGATGCCGAAATGGTTGTTGGCTTCTTTGGCCAATGTTCCATTTCCCCAATTAGATTCTAAAATTGCTTGCGCCATCGTGATGCTTGCGGGTACTTTCGAGCGTTGCATTTCTATTATCGCAAGGTTTTTGTAATGTTCAATGTAATCATTGAGGGGTTTTGCAATCACGCGAGGTGTTGAGCCTGATGCTGCATTTGCAAAAATAGACACTAATAATAGTGCAAAAATTTGGATAGTTTTTTTTGTGTTCATGTCGCTGAATACTTTGAAGGATTATAAAATCAATTACAACCTTACTAAACAATATCAGCGGCATACAACTATATTCAGGTCTATAGTCAAAGGTTCGGCAGAGTAGTGCGAGTACTCAACGAACAGTGCGGGACATTGCTCACAAGAAGTAAATGGATTCTAAAAAATGTTGTTCTCTCATAGTCTGAATACCAGCGCCTTGTTGAAGGGCGAAGTATTAAGCTACATGTACATAAAGACAAATAAAGTGCCATATCTAAATTTTAACTATGTATTAAAGGCTGTTTCCCAACATTTAACATATTGTATTTTACAATTCATTGATAATGAATGATTTATATTATTGTTAATTTATATTTTTTTTATTTTTAATATGAAATTTTATTTTTTAATAAAAAATGATTTTTAAAAATGTTATGTAAACACATAAAAAAAAGCCTATTTGCTCATTTGCAAATAGACCTCAAGTGTAAGTTTTGGTAAATTCTTTATCTCGAATACGAGCTACATCTTAGAATGTACGACCGTATTTCAATTGAATACTTTCTGTGATAGAGGCTTTAATACCTTTTGTTTCTAATAATACAGGTGTTACACCTGCTGCTGTTGCACGTTGAGTGATTACTTTCACATCTTCATCGTAGAATAATTCTGCGAAAATACCTAACGAAAGATTCTTCGTGAGGGCTACACCAATGTTGTTTGTCCAAAGTACATCAAAACGACCTGGGTTGTGGTTGTATGCTGTGAATAAACTAAGTTTAGAACCAAAAATAATTTTGTCTTCCAAATACTTATCATTGTAGTTAGCAACAATTTGTGCGCCTATTTGAGTAGATGTATTTTTTCCTACATCGTTACCATGTATTTCCAATTTTGCTAAAGCGTCATTGCCTACATATATGTATTGAAGTGAAAGTGGTGCAAAAAATACATTAAATTTAGGGCTTTGTACATATTTAATACCTAAACCTAATTTTATACGTGCTGGAGCCATAAATTTAGATAATAAATCAGCGGCTTTATCAGATTTTGTAAAGCCACCTTTGTAGGTACTCAACAATTGAGATTCAAAAAAGCCTGCTGCTCCATAAAACAACTTTGGGTTTTTAGAAGCTATACTTATTCCACTTTCTAAACGCAACAAATCTACATTTTTTTGGAAAGGATTTGCAGATGCGCCAAGGCGTTGAACTGCCAACTGTAGTAAGCCACTATTTACCCATTGATATTTTGCTTGCTTATTTTCGGCATTCAAGGCAATACTTCCTCCTACACCAATACGATTGTCACCTGCACCAACTTTTGGATTGATGAGTGCCAACTGACCTAAATCTAAGCCCATGATACCTGTTGTTTTCCAACCCATATCTTCTGCTTTGGTTTTTGTTCCTGTAATTTTGTCTAAATCTTTTTGATCTAAACCTTGAGCGTTTGCGCTTGCGCTAAAAATAGCCAATGCGATTCCGAATACGAGTAATTTTTTTAACATGATTGATTTGTATTTAATTTAAAAATTTGATTTTAAAATTTATTTTTATTATTTATTAGCCAATTTAAGACTATTGCTGTACATAATATATTGATTATAAGATACTTATAGTATAATTAGTTTATAATCAATATAATTCGAAGCAATACTTGAAATACTAACAATCTATAAGACGTATTTTTTTCAGAATGTAACAGCAAAGATACGTTTCGATTTAAAAATAAAATAATTTATTGAAATTTGTTTTTCTTTTGCTATAATTTTTGATGCCAATACAACGTTTTTTTATTTACTCACCTCTTTATATAAACGAACCATCTTTTTATATTATAATGAAGACAGAATCACAACTCATAGACGCTTGCTTGGCAAACGAACGCTTGGCGCAACGCGAATTGTACGAACGCTATTGCAATGCTATGTTCACGCTTTCGTATCGTATCACAAACGATTTTGAATTGGCGAACGATGTTTTGCAAGATGCTTTTATTCAGATTTTTCGCAACTTGCAGCAGTTTCGCCGCGAGAGTACGCTTGGTGCTTGGATAAAAACCATCGTGATTCGTACCGCGTACCGAAAGGTAAAACAGCGCGTGACATTCGAGGACATCGACAACGTAAATCCGCAAGAGCGCATAGATTGGGGAACATCCATTGATGCCGAATACCTCGAAAAAGCAATACAGGCTTTGCCCGAAGGTTATAGAGCTGTGTTCGTATTGGCGGAAGTAGAAGGTTATTCGCATCGAGAAATAGGCGAATTATTGACCATTTCGGAAGGTACATCGAAGTCACAATTGTTTTATGCTAAAAAACGCTTGCGCGAAATGCTCAAAGACGTGGCAGCCGAAATGGGTTATGGCGCTTGAAATAAGTCCAAATAGTCAGTTAGTCATTATTGTCGCTTAGTCTTTGATAATCAAAACCTTACAAGATGTCTAATTTTTTTACAATATTATGACAATCAATTGTTTATAAAATAAAGATTGTCGTTTTAACTTAAAAATAAATTCCTATAATGGAACTCAATAAAGATATATTAGCGTTTAATCTCAAAAAAATGTCAAGTTATAGTCCCGATCAATTGTTGTGGTCGCGGATAGAAGCTGCCTTGGACGAGGAACATACTGACGTAAATCCCGATACGCTCCATTCGGCTATCGTGGATTTGCCACAATACAAAGCACCGCAAGCAACTTGGGAACATATTTTGCCTACTTTAGAAAGCGAAGAAGATGCTGTACTTAAATCTGCTATCGCAAAATTGCCGCAATACAATGCGCCTACACATATTTGGGATTCGATAGTACAAAATTTGGATAATGTGCAGCAAAATGTCACTGATAATCGTTATCTTAGTGTCCGAAAATCGACGGTATATCGTTTTGCAGCAGCGGCGGTAATGCTTGGCTTTATCCTTACGAGTGCTTTGTGGTATATCCAAAATCTGCCCGAAGCGAATACTTCGGTGGTTGCGTATCAAGAAACTACAAAGACAACAACCGAGCAAAGCGTACCCATTAGCGAACCAATAAAAATAGCGGCCGTAGAGAATGAAAACAAGGTCGAAAAAGTAAATAAATTTTGTGAAAAACAAGCCATCGTTTGCGAACAACCTGATTTTCAGAATCTAAAATCGCAGTTAGAAGAATTGACAGAAGCCAAAAAAGAATTACAAAATGCCATTGGCGAGTTCAATACTGACGAAAACCTCGTGGCTCAATTGTCGGATATAGAAGAAGAGCGTGGCGAGATTTTAAAAAAATTGATGACTAAAATTTAAGCATATAACTTTAGTTCTTTTAAAATTTTGTGGAGTAAATTTGGAAGATCTGTTTTTTGACTCAAATATTCCATGGTATTAAGTATAAAAGTATTAAGTATTATAGTTTTTACAATACCTAAAAGTTTGATTATTAGTTTATTATTTCGACTTGAATACTTAATACTCAAATACTTAATACTTTTTTAAAGAGTTCAAAAACTACTGCTTAGTGTATGTCCACAATAAAAAGAACCCTAATAATTAATTATTTAAGATGAACAATGAAAATTTTTAAACCATTTATATTACTAATCTGTTGCTTTTTGATGTGTGATTTGCAAGCGCAAACAACATTACAGGTCGCGACAAAGGTTATAGAAAAGACGCTGACTTATAAAAAAGGTTACGATGTAAACATTGACGCCGAAAAAGCTGATGTGGTGGTGCAGACTGGCAACAGTATGTTTGTCAAAATCGAAATCGAACTTAGTGCCAAAAATACGGATTTGGCGGTGGCTCAAAAAGACTTAGAAGCCATCAAGTTTGTGGCAGACGAAATCGGTAAAAAAATATACTTACGCAACTACGTATCCGTTGAAAAAGGAACGGCAAAGCCGCTTTCAAACCTGAAAACAAAGTACGTCGTGACCGTGCCAGCTGAATGTCCCGTAAACCTCAAAAATAATTTTGGCAAAGCCAATGTCAGCAATTTGGTCAATTATTTTGATTTATACAGTGAGTTTTGCACCATCACGCTCAATAACCTACGCGGAACAGTGAACATCGAAACCAGATTCGGCGACCTCGATGCACAGCACCTCGATGGCAAAGTGAACATAAAATCGAAGCGTACCGACATCACACTCAGCCAACTAAAAGGCACTTATGACCTTACGGCCAATTACGGCTCTATCCGCGTGAATGGAGATTTGAGTGCCATCGACCTAAAAATAAATGGTGATCATGCCGATGTGTTTTTTAATCCAGGTTCAAAACCTTACAATTACAACTTGGCATCAAATAACGGTGCGCTGAATTTGCCGAAAGCCTATAATTTCAGTTTTGCCCAAAATGATGCGTTACGTAAAACCGCGTACCTGAAAAACACAAATACCAATGCGGCAAGTGTGCAGATAAACTTGAATTTTGGCAGCTTTAATGTTGTGGCGCGTCCTTAAAAAGCGCAAATGGAAAAGATATAGTTTCATACATTATATATAGTTCAGTATTTTTTTATTAGAGAAATCGAAACAACTTCCCGAAAAACTATGTGTTTTCTTGGGAAGTTGTTATTTTTACGATACTCTAATGTGTTTTTTTAATACGCTATATTATGTGTCGTTTTTTAATGTTGTTTTTATTGCTTTTGCTCAGTCAAAGTGCGGTTGCGCAACAAGACACAACTTACTATGGCACAAACGAAGAAGAGGGAAAAATGATGCGCCAAAAATTTTTGGACGAGTACGATTATGTATTTGGTACAAAAGAAATTACGCGTCAACTTTTCAAAATAAATTTCACCTCGCTTTCGCCCTCCGTTGGCGCATATTCCGAAAATCCTGTCGAGTTGGCTTTTAATGTCGATTTTGAAAAAAAAATAAAAAAAGATATTTCCATAAACCTAAGCGTTACGCCATATATTGGCTTACTAAATAGTGGATTGAGTAACGATTTTTTGAAAAAAGGTATTCGATTGGGCATAGCGCCACGTTGGTATTATGGTATGAATCAAAAAATACGAAACAATCAACGAGCGGATAATCTTAGCGGTGCATATTTGTCGTTATACGTAGAAGGCAACCAAGGCAATCGAATCAACTCAGTCATCAAAAATTTTACGGATTGGGTCGTTATTGGTCAATATGGCTTGCAAAGTCGATTTATGAAATACGGTTTTGTGGATATGTCAATCGGCTTGGGCGCTGCTTACAACAACAAATCCTTAGAACTTTATTATGATACCAATAAAAATACATTTATCAAAATCGTGCGCGATTGGCAACCGCTACTCAGTGCGCAAGTAAAACTCGGCTTGGCGTTTGGAGGCGGACAAAACCAAAGCGGTGGTAAAAAGTGTGACGCTTTTAAGTGTTTTGTAGAAGAAAATAGACTGTTGAAAATAGATGTTTTTAATCTAATTAAAGATTTTAGTATTCAACGCATTGCGCTGCGCGGAAGCGCGAGTTATGAGCGACGCTTAGGTCGCAGCCCGTTTTCGATACAAGCCAATCTCAATGGCTCTTGGATAAAAGACCAAAGTATCAGCAACGTACCGAACATCAACGGCGAACGCATATCGGCTCATAAGTATCAAGATTGGGGTTTTGGCATAGAAAGTAGATGGTATTATGACCTCCGAAAGCGTATCGCTCAAGGCAAATCGGCCAACAACTTTTCGGCGAATTATATCACGATTGCCAACGATTGGTTTTCGGAGCGCGAATATACAAATACCATAAAAGGCGCTACCATCAATACGCGCAATATCGTAAAAAGTGGCGTTCAGATTACGCCTTGTTGGGGCATTCAGCGCCGATTGTTCGATAGAGGTTTTATTGATTATCGCATAGGCGCAGGTCGCCAGTATATCATATCTGGAAGCATAAAAAATTGTGATGCACAAGGCATTTGTACATCAAACAACTTAGATAATACTTGGAACTGGCGCTTGAAATCAGAGTTGAAAATTGGGTTGGCTTTTTGAATTTTAATAAAAAGTTGAATAATTGTACAAAATAAAACATGATAAACATTATTCAAACAGACATTATGCTCAGTTGACTAAAGCCGAACTGCAATGAAAGTCTAAGTTAGATTTCAAGTTTAGATTTTTATTTTCAAAATTTATTTTGCATATTCATTGCCGTTTGGCTTCAGCCTTTGCAAATCTAAGTATATTCATTGCCGTTTGACTTCAGCCTTTGTAAATTCTAAGTACATTCATTGCCGTTTGGCTTCAGCCAACGGCACATAAAGAAAAGAAAAATTATTTATTTAAACAAAACTCACAAAATCATGTCTTATGTCAGAATTTGGGCGCACATTGTATTTGCAACAAAGTACAGAAGGCCACTTTTGGAACAACCAATAAGAGGTAAAATGATTACACATATTTTTGAAAATGCTAGCAAAAAAGATATTTTTTTAGATGCTTGTAACGGTTGGACAGACCATATACATTGCTTGGTTTCAATTGGTAAGACACAAAGTATTGCCGAAATTGCACAGCTAATCAAAGGCGAATCTTCATTTTGGCTCAATAAAGAAGGCTTGCTTGATGAAAATTTTGCTTGGCAAGATGATTATTGGGCTGTCTCAGTCAGTGAATCTGATTTAGAAAGAGTTCGCAAATACATTAAAAATCAAGAGATTCATCATGCCAAAAAAAGTTTTGAAACCGAAATTTCTATTTGGACAAAGAAATTTGGATGGGAATAAATTATTCTTTTTCTTTTTTCAGTTGGCTAAAGCCAAACTGCAATGAAAGTCTAATTTAGATTTTCATTTTTTCTATCATATTTGCTTCTTTTAGAAACAAATCAAAATCTTTGAAAATCTTAACTCATTCATGGCTGTTCGACTTTAGCCAACAGCAAAGCAATATCTTATGAAAAAAACATTCGCCATAGGCGATATTCATGGCGGCTTTCGCGCATTGACACAGCTCATCGATAAGCTGGACTTGGGAGCAGATGATACCTTGATTTTTTTGGGCGATTACGTGGACGGTTGGTCAGAGCCTGTCGAAACCCTTGATTTTTTATTACAATTAGAACTTGAATACAATTGTATTTTCATCAAAGGAAATCACGACGCTTGGTGCGAAGATTGGCTAAAAACTGGTGAACTAAACGAACTTTGGTTTCATCATGGTGGTCAAGCGACTTTCGATGCTTATTCGGCTCAGCCTGCCAATATTAAAAAATATCACTTGGGCTTTCTTGAGCGTATGTTGCCGTATCATGTGCAACACGATTGCTTGTTTATTCATGCGGGTTATACGTCTATGCACGGACCCGAAAAAGAAAATTATACTGCCAATTATAGGTGGGACAGAACGCTATGGGAAATGGCGGTTTGTATGGATAGCCGAATCCAAAAAGACGAAGTTTCATTTCCAAAAAGACTAAAATTATTTAAAGAAATTTTTATTGGCCATACACCAACTTTGAATTATAATGTAACTGTTCCGATGCAGGCTTGCAACGTATGGAACATCGACACAGGCGCTGCTTTTACAGGAAAATTGAGCGCTATCAACGTCGATACCAAAGAAGTTTTTCAAAGCGACGTGGTGCAAAGTTTATATCCAAACGAAAAAGGAAGAAACTAGAAGAAGTACTGAGTACTGAGTACTTATATTTTAATTCTTAGCTTTAAAACCAAGCGTGCCGAGGTCTTTCCAAAAATCGGGATATGATTTGCCGACCACTGCGGCATCTTCAATTTCGACTTCGCCGAGCAAGGCCAAAGGTGCGAATGCCATCGCCATACGGTGATCATCGTAAGTAGCGATGTGTAGCGATGTAGGCATTTCGGCTTTGCCTTCTATCATATAATAGGTGTCGCCATTTGCTTTTTTTGAAAAACGAACTGGTAACGCCGAAAGCCAAACTTGCATCTTTGCCAACTCATTTTGTAAGGCCGCAATGCGATCTGTTTCTTTTATTTTGAGGGTTTCGAGACCCGAAAAAAGTCCTTGCACACCTAGTCCACCACAAATGACAGCGAGTGTTTGAGCTACATCTGGACAACGCAAAAAATCGTACTCAAACGTATCTTCTGCTTTCGCTTCTGCCGATTTTCGTAAGCGAATACCTGCTGCTTCAAAAGTCGTTTCTACGCCAAAAGTTGTCATCATGTCCGAAAGGGCTGCGTCGCCTTGTAAGCTATTGGCTTGCAAACCGCCGAGATAAATATCGGCTTCATCCGAGAGTGCAGCGATGGCGTAATAGTACGATGCTGCCGACCAGTCCGCTTCTACACTTATTGGTTGCGCTTCATAGCTTTGTGGCGCAATCGAAATCGTTTGGTCTTTCCAATCGGATTTTATGCCAAAATGAGCCATTAGCGAAAGTGTCATTTCTATATATGGTCTTGATACAATATTGCCTACGAGGTTGATAATCAGACCATTAGGCAACGTTGGTGCAAGCATTAGCAATGCCGTAATGTATTGGCTACTCACATCTGAAGCAATGTCGATGCTGTTTGTATCTATGTTTTTTGAAGGAGAGTCTATGCGTAACGGTGGAAAACCGTCTTGCTCCATGTAGCTTATATTTGCGCCAAGCGAGCGAAGCGCTTCTACGAGTTTTCCGATTGGTCGCTGTTTCATACGCTCCGAACCAGTCATAATTTGAGT
>JAYUJV010000091.1:0-10487 GCA_043764975.1 Saprospirales bacterium | reverse complement strand
CAACCCAACTTTATACAGTCAATATCGAACACTCGTTGGCTGGTGATCCGACCATCGTTGGTGGTTTTCAGGACAACGGAAACTTTTTTGTAAATGATAAAAATCCGAAAAAATCGTGGGTGCAAACTGTCAATGGCGATGGTTCATTTGCAGCCATTACGAACGGTAAGAAAAATTATTATCTTTCGATTCAGAATGGGAAAATGGCAAAATGTGAGTTAGATGCCAACGGTAAAGTGCTGAAATACAACAGAATAGATCCTATTGGTGGGAAAGGTTACAAATTTATCAATCCGTTTGTACTCGATCCGAACGATGAAAATACGATGTATTTAGCTGGCGGAAAACGCCTTTGGCGCAACAACCAATTAGATAAAATTGACCTTGTCGGCAAATGGGATTCTATTGCTACTGGTTGGTTTTCGTTTCAAGATACCATAAAAGGCACTGGTACGATTACGGCGATTGCGGCTGCAAAATCTACCAATCGAGTGTATTTTGGCTCTACCAATGGTAAAATATATCGCGTGGACAACCCAGCTTCTGACACGTCGCGCTACAAAGAAATAACGGTTACTGGCGTTACTGCTGCGCGTTATGTAACTTGCATCACAGTAGATCCTGACAATGCTGACAATGTAACGGTCGCATACTCTAACTATGTGGTTTACAGCGTGTTCCAGACGAAAGATGGTGGAAAAAATTGGCTGAAAGTAGCAGGAAATCTCGAAGCAAACTTAACTGGCAATGGCGTGAGTAGCCCTTCGATTCGGTGGATTTCGATTTTGAAATTTCCGAGTGGTGCAAAAAAATATTTTGCAGCGACCAGTATTGGCTTGTTTTCCGCAGATTCGCTCGTGGCGCATACGTCCACAAATCCTGGCACAAAATGGGTTAATGAAGGCAATAATGAAATTGGAAATGTGGTTTGTAATCACATTGATGTCCGTTCGGTTGATGGTTTGGTGGCGGTTGCGACGCATGGCGCAGGTGCATTCACAGCCAATTTTGATGACCTCGGCATCGTGAAAACCAAAGAAGTGAGTGCTAATTCTGGTTTTGAATTGTACCCAAATCCAGCCAATGATGTTGTGTATTGGAAGTCCGAAAACCCAATATTGAATACGGCTCAAATAACGATTTTTGACCTAAAAGGCAATATCGTAAAACAACAAAACGTTAATTCTAATCAATTGAATATCAGCGATTTGCAAAAAGGCGTTTATTTATTTCAATTAAAAAATGGAAAACAGCAAGTCGTAAAAAAACTGATGATTCAGTAGTTTTATTTCAAAAAATGACTTTTAAAACATATATTTTTAATAAAAAATATACGTAGCGTTAAATTTAAAAAAATGTATTATTTCATTCACAAAGTTTGCCTCACGTTGGAAAGCCTCTCCGTTTTTTCTCCCTCCCTTTGGGAGGGTTGGGGTGGGTCTGATTTAGGGAGGTCGCTTTTCTAAAATAAAAAAATTATGATCATATACAACGTAACGGTCGCCATCGACAAAAGAATTGAAACGGAATGGCTGACTTGGATGAAACAACAACACATAGCAGACGTAATGGCCACTGGCTTTTTTTCTTCGTACCGAATGTGTAAAATACTACATGAAGAAGATGAAACACAATCGTATGCCATTCAGTATTTTTGTAAAGATATGGATACTTTTATGCGCTACAATGCCACGCAAGCCCCGCGATTGCAAGCCGAACAAAAAGCCCTTTTTAATGATCGCTATGTCGCGATTCGGACGTTGATGGAGGTAGTTGATTTTAATTAAGAAAATTAAGGCAATTAAAGAAATTAAAATAATAATTTGGTATTAGCAATTTAAAATCGCATCATAAATGTGTTGTAAATTTGATTATGCAAAAAACTACAAAAATGAATTTTTCGTAAAAACTGTATTCGGAAGCTCCTGCTTCCGATAAAGCGTAGCTTTAAGATTTAGCTCTATTTTATACTGATGATAAGGAGTGAAAATATACAATTTTTAATAAAGAATTTCGTATTTTTTTTATAATTATCTGATTGTCAATATATTTAAAATAAAAAAGGCTTCGCATTGCGAAGCCTTTTTTATTACTTTTTATTTATTTTAAAATAATCCTTTTACAAAATGATTCCAAATATAAAACAAACCAGCCATGATGAAAGTAAACAAAACGAACAACATAACGCCAATCACAATGACGACAATCAAGGCTGCTTTGCCGAAAGGTAAATGTTTTTGACCTTGTCCGTAATGTTGTTTTAGCAGTTCCATATTGCGGTGGTTTGCCTTGAAACCAACGTCAAAGATGTCGCCTAAAATTGGGACAGTACCGACAGCCGCATCTAAAAAAATATTGCCGAGCATCTTGAATAGTACACCGAATTTTACGCCATGACGCACCATGACGAGGATAAAAAGTCCTGCTACACCAAATCCAACGATGTCGCCAACGTAAGGAATTGCGCCGATGATAGGATCGAGTCCAAAGCGTGTGCCGATGACTGGCAATTTGAATTTATTGTCGGACCAAGTCACGAGTTTTTGCAAAAACTGTAATTCGGGAATTAGTTGTTCTTCTTGTGGTTTCGTTTCGGTTGTTGTTTCCATATTTCAATTTTTTCGCAAAGTTAAGATAAAAAGAGAAAAAAAATTTCATTTTCAAACAAAAAAAACGCCACTATTTCAACAACAGCGGCGTTTACAATAAAAACAATAAAAACTAATATGAATACGAATAATTAAGACCGTTGAATTGAGGATTGACGATAGAATTTGGTGTCAGCGTTACAGTCTTGTTGAGATTCGTTTTTACTTTAGAGATTTATGAAGTATTAGATAGAATAATATTGTTAAATTTGGCTTTTTAAAATCAAAATCTTACTTTTGCATTAGTAATTGAAAGAATTTGTAACACTCCTGTGTATGACAGTAGCAAATTATTAGTAAAAATTTTGCTCCAAAATTAATGAAGTAATAAAACTGAATCGTTTTTAACGGTTAAAATAATATGAGATTAAATAAAGTAAATATCCAAAATTTTAGATGCTTTAAAAACTATGAAGTTTTATTGGCAAAAAAAACGACTGTCCTTTTGGGTAAAAATGGAACTGGTAAAACCAGCTTAATCGCAGCAATCAAAAAAGGCTTGAGTTTTCTTTTTGCTAGTAGTCCAAATTATACTCACTCTTTGAATACAGCTAACAATTGTAATGTGCGCTCTTTTACCTTATGGGATGCAAGATTTGATGAAATAGAGAGAAATTTTAGTTTGCCAATCAAAAATGATTTTTTTGCTACCTATAATAACAAAGAAATTGAGTGGACATTTCTGAAAAAGAAAGACCCAGGAAGCCTACACCCAACTTTATATAAAAATGCGTTGGAATCTATATTGACAGATTATAATGCTGATGCTGAAAACATTAGTCTGCCATTAATTGCTTATTTTTCTGATTCTTATCCTCATATATTGAGTAACGTAGGCGAAAAAGCAAGTAGAATTGCTAGAATGGACGTTTTACCAAGAGATTTTGGCTATTATGGTTGGGACGAAGACACCAATTGTGCAGAATTGTGGCAAAGAAGATTTATAAAAATAGTAAATTATGTAACGGATTTTGAGAATGAATTGAATAGACTTGAAAAAGATATAGCTGTTTTTGAAACTCCGACAAACTCAGAATCAAATGAAAATCTTTCAATTAAAGCAGTCCTTAGAGAAAGGTTTCAAAAGTTGAAAAACAATGCGGATTTATGTTTAAAGTATCGAATAGAAATATCATTTATAGAATATAAAATTTTCACTTTTACTGCGCCACTTCGTGAGGAATTGAATTTTATAAATCAAGAATTTCAAATCAATAGAATTTATGTAAATAGACCTGACCGTAAAAGCAGTTCTATTGAATTTTCTTTTGTTGATAACAAAACGATGCACTTCGATATTTTGCCCGCAGGTTATCGCCGTTTATTGTCTATTGTTTTCGATATTGCTTACAGAAGTTATATTTTAAACGAAGGAAAACTTACTGAAGGCGTTGTCATGATTGATGAAATAGAATTACATTTGCATCCAACACTTCAACAAGACGTTTTAGAGCGATTTCAAAAGACATTTCCTGGTATTCAGTTTATTATAAGTACACATTCGCCTTTGGTTGCGAGTAATCTTAAAGCAGATGGCGTAGAAAATAAAATCCTTAATTTGGAAAATAATGGTATGAACTATTCTAATCATCTCGTTGAAAACGTGTATGGAATTGATTACGCAACGAATCTCTCTGAGATAATGGAAGTTGCGCCGCGACCTTCTACGATTGATAAATACATCAATGGATACGTTTTTTTGATGAATAAAGATAAAGAAGACGAAGCTAAAAAAATGTTAGAAAAACTTAAAGAATATTTGGGTGGAGAAATTCCGAACTTGCTTCAAAAAGAAATAGATAATCAAATCAAAAGCAAGTAATCTGATGAAATATATTGACAAAAGCATAAATCAAACTGCTGCTAATGCCATTGTAGATGAACTTTTAGACGATAGTTGGGACGGAACAATTTATATAGGTGCTAATTATGATGGATTAAAAAAGCCAATATACAAAGAGCGATTTACAAATTTACTGTTAGATGAACAGCATAATCTTTGCTGTTATTGTATGCAAGAAATTGAACCTGCCGTTACCACGTTAGAACATATTATTCCACAAGAAGTAAAAAAAGCGGATTTTGCACGTTACTTAGTGGTAGCTGAATTGAAGAATTATGTCAATCACAAAGCTGATTTTAATACAAGCGTTCGCGTGATTCCGCCTATAAAATATCCTCACGATATTGCTTATTTTAATCTAATAGCATCTTGTAATCGCAATCATACTTGCAATCATTTTAGAGGTAATAAATTCATTTTCCCTTTATTTTATGATAAAAACATACAAGATGAAGTAGAATACGATGAAGATGGGATTGCTTATAGTGGAAAATATTTTGATGAATTAGACAAAATTGGTATTTCTACAAGCGATGAATTAAAAATGTACCGTAAAATTTGGAAAGAACTTTCTTTACAATTTGATAGTGCAGAAAAAATAACAAATGAAGATATAGAAATGATAATACTGACCTTAGTAGGTAATAATAAATACCAAACACTTCTCAATAATTTTTACGGAAATCCTTCTAAAAAAGATGATTTAATGAAATATCGATGGTTTTTTGATTATTACAAAAACGCTTGAATTTCAGCACCACAAAAAAAACGCCACTATTTCAACAATAGCGGCGTTCACAATAAAAACAATAAAAACTAATATGAATACGAATAATTAAGACCGTTGAATTGAGGATTGACGGCGTTGTTGTTACGAGAGCCGAATTGGAATCGGAAATTGGCGCCGCCATAATAGTTGTAACTCGAAAGCAGTTGTTTTGTTCGAATCAAAACGTCTTCGCGTGTCGAATTTCCTTTCACGATACTCACTTGATCGTGGATAATATCGAATGAACCGAATAGTCCAAAATTTAAGCCTTTCACGATGCGCCATTCCACTGAGCCTCCAATGCTGAACCTATTTTTACTAAAATCATTGAGGTAATTCGACCAATTGATACCCGCATTGATGTTGCCCCATTTTTGGGTAATGGAAGTTGTAATCGCTAATGTCTGAACAGGTAAAACATCTTTGGTTTTAAAATATATGGTTGTATCTATATATTTATCTACTTGAATACCAACACTATATTCAGCAATCAATCGCCTTGTATTAAATTCTTTGTAAGGAAAAAAACTGTACTCAACTTTTGGCGCAGCTTTTATTCGCAAATCAAGATTACTAAAATTAGAGTGATAAGCGGTCAAATCATAGCCGATTGCCCAGTGCTGATTTAGGTTTTTAGTACCTTCTATATCTAATCCAAAGCTCGCATTTTTTACTTTAGAAGTCACATTTTTGAACGTATAGGTATTAATATTTTGATAGACATAAGCCGAAATACCAATTTTTTGCTTTTCGGTCGTCCGCCCTGCACCTATTCGTCCACGATAATTATTACTTGTATAATTGGCATCGCCACTTACGTTTCCGCCTGCACTTACGCTATACACCCAAAGGTTGTAAGGATCTTTTTTGGCATCAGAAGTTTTATCTTCTGGTGCGTCATAGTTTACGCTAAAATATTTTGCGTAACTTGTTTTGAGTATAAATGGTACTAAAATCAGCTTGATATTGGAGGCTAATTTTTCACGAATTTCATCATTTGTGGCGGATTGTTCCGTAAAAAAATTGAGTGTATCGTTTTTGCCCTCATATTTTTTCAAGCCAGAGCTGTATAAAAAGTATTTATTGCCGCCACCGCCAGTACTTTGTGTAGAGATAATAAGATGCACATCGCCCACAAAGCGATCGTTCACGAAGTTAATCATTTTGATATTCGTTTTTAAGTAACTAATATCACAATTGCCTGATTGACAGTCGATGAAGACTCGGATTTTGTCATCATTGATTTGGTTTTGTGTTTGTGAAAAGGCAGTAATAGCATAGCATAAGGCGAAAAAAAAGTAAATAATGCGTTTCATTTTTTCCTGTGTTTTGAATTTTTTAATCGCATTATAGAGTATAATACGTGTTAGGAATTAAAGATACATAAAAAGAAAGAAAGTTGCAAAAAAATATATTTTAAAAATCTTGGATAGACTTAAATTTTGTCGAAACGCAAATTATTGGAGTTTATTTAATTGGTAGAAAAGTATTAAGTATTAGAGTATCAAGTATTCAAGTCGAGTAGATTTCGATGTAACGCTGTCAGGGTTTTAAACCCCTGACAGCGTTTGAAAACCAGTAATTTTCTTGAACGGCCAAAGTAGAATTAGGTGTTTTAAAACTAAAATACTTAATTCTTTATATTATAATATTAAAACAAAAAATAGAAACTATGAATTTACACCACAAAAAAATTAAAAGAACTAATCTAATTTTGTATCAAAAATGTATAGTTTTCTTAATTTTGCAAATAACATCTCGAAAATGAAGTTACACATAAAAATAACGCTTGTCTTTTTATTGTTTTTTGTACATATTACAGTCCATGCACAGGTCATAAATATCGAAGAAAAACGTATAAAAAATACGAATGATTCGGTGCATTGGTACGGTGCTTGGCAAGCCAATCTGAATGTATCGAAGGAGAAACAACAAATAATTACGTTCGGAACTGACGTGCAATTGGAGTACAAAAATGGAAAACATTTGGTGCTTTCGCTAACAATCTGGAGTTGATAAAAGCTGGTAACAATGATTTATTGAACAATAAATTTCAACATTTGCGTTATAATTATAAATGGTTGCCGCGTTTGAGTAGCGAAGTTTTTGGGCAAGTGCAATCCAACCCTATACAAGCACTTCGCTCGCGCGTGTTGATGGGTTTTGGTTTTCGCCTAAAGGCTTTTGAATCCAAAAAACACAAGGCGCGTATGTACATTGGCACGAGCCTGATGCGTGAAAAAGATGAATACAAAGGCTTTGATTTTAAAGTTAAAAATCGCCTAAATGCTTATTTATCAATGACTTATGAGCCAAATGGACAAATGTCGTTTCATAGTACAACATACATACAACCATTGTTGATGGGCTTAAACAACACGCGTTGGTTTACACAAAATACCATGGATTTGAAAATAAATAAACGCCTTTCGTTCAATGTCGCTTACACGTTTCGCTTCGATCCTTCGTTGCCCGAAGGCATCATAAAACAAAGTTACAGATTGACGAATGGTATAAAATATAAGTTTTAGTACTAACGAATTTATTTATCGAACGTTTTAAACGCTGACAACGTTGTTGCATATTAATTTTATAAATAAGGTAACAATTTAGCCGGTCATCGAAAAGAGTTGAATTTTGAAGACTTCGATGTTCAGTACGATTTGCAATAAGCAACAAGCAAATTTGCCAAAAATCGTTGCCTTTTGCCAATTGGATATTGCTTATTGAAACTGAAAATATTAAAGGTTCTAAATTAAATGTTTACTCGAATAATACCTAAATATCTACCAAATAAGAAATGAAAGATACAATCATTAATAGCCTAAAAGAAAAATATTTGACCTTGTATGGCGATACGCCGCAATTGATTGTGCGTGCGCCAGGTCGCATCAACCTAATCGGTGAACACACCGATTACAACGATGGATTTGTGTTTCCAGCAGCCATTGACAAAGCCATTTATTTTGCCGCAAGCCGTAGAAATGACGATACCATTTCGTTTTTCGCCCACGACTTAAACGACTCAATAACGTACGAAATCAATGATTTTGAACGCACCAGAAAACAATGGCCAAACTATCTTTTGGGCGTAATAGATGTGTTACAAAAAGATGGTTTTGCACTTGGCGGCATGAATATTGTATTTGGTGGCGACATTCCCTTGGGTGCGGGATTGTCCTCATCGGCTGCCGTTGAGTGTGGTATGTTGCACGTTTTAAATCAATTATTTTCTTTGAAAATAGAAAAAATTAGACTTGTGAAATATGCACAACAAGCTGAAAATCAGTTTGTTGGAATGCAATGTGGTATCATGGATATGTTCGCTTCTGTAATGGGAAAAGCCGATGCCGCTATCCGTTTAGATTGTCGAGATTTGAGTTACGAATACTTTCCGTTTTCATTTCCAGACCATGAATTATTGATTATCAATACTGGGGTAAAACACGCGCTCGTCAATTCCGAATACAACACGCGCCGCCTAGAATGTGAAGCTGGCGTAGTGTTGATGTCGAGTATATTTCCAAGTATAAAGTCATTGCGTGATGTCGATTCGAGTATGGTTTTGGAGGCTTTTGAAAAAGGCATTTTTGATGACAATCAAACCGTTTATAACCGTTGTCGATACGTTTGTGCCGAAAATGAACGCGTCGAACAAGCCAGTTTGATGTTGCAAAATGCTGATTTAGAAGCATTTGGCGCATTGATGTACGCCTCACATGATGGCTTGCAACACCTTTACGAAGTCAGTTGCGACGAACTTGATTGTTTGATTGGTATTACAAAAAAATACAATACAAAAAAGCCAAATAGTATCGTCGGTGCGCGTATGATGGGTGGCGGTTTTGGCGGTTGCACACTCAACCTCATCCGTCGAAATGAAGTTGAACGATTTATTCAATTTACAAGTAACTTGTATTTCGAAGCCTATCAAAAAGTACCCGAAACATATCATGTTTCGTTGAGTGATGGGGTAGGGAAACTTTGAATTAAAAAATTAAAGAAATTAAGAAAATTAAAATAATAAAAAAAGTGTATTTATTGGGCAATCAAATAAATACACTTTTCATTATAGATATTTTGTACACTAAAGTTTGCCATCACGATGGAAAGTCCCTCCTTTGGAGGGTTGGGGAGGATCTCTAAAACGAACTATTCACCGTCAATTTCACGCCACTGAATGCTGGTTCTAATCGACAAATACCGCCTGTACAAACCACACCTTCCACTTGTTTTACATAATTGAGCGAAAAGCGATTTGAATTTTTGATGTACGTCACGCCCACATTTGGATAATGTAATTTTTCGAGTTTGCCAGTGTATGCGTTTATTTTATGCGGCTTAATGTTGTACATATCGCTGGCAGTAAAAATCCAACGCGGCGCAATGCTAAATTCGGCTAAGCCAAACAACCACGAACCAAGGTCTTGCGACGTGGACATATATTGCGTTTCGAGGCGTAAAGCCTTCTTTTTTGTAAATTTATACAACACCTCCACAAATGGTGTCACGGTTTTTACCATCGGCACACCTGGTTTCGTTTCGTAGCGATCTTGATTGTAATTCTGTACTTGCAAACCACCAATTATGCTATATTTTTTTTGCTTATAACTGAGTTCGGTATAGATTTCTCGATAGAGTTGCACGTTGTCGAGCGTCGTGATATTCGACGCATTGACATTGATACTCAAGTGTTTATTGATTTTGTAACGCGCATCGACCTGAAACGATTGCTCGCCCAACTCCTGTGTAGCGGACTGATAACGAGCTGTAAGGCGATATGTATTTTGTCGCGCCATAGGCGGCAAAAAGTTGATAGCGCCGCGATTGAGCGTCACGAAAGGATTGGTTCTAAACTTAAAATTTTCGGTGCGTTTGCCTTCTATCGTGATGCCAAAACCCGATTGTGAATATGCTAAAGACGAGTACAAAACCGAACCTGGTTTGCGTATCAATTTGCCGAGCGAGTACTCGCCATTGAAGTTTAATTTTGATGAATATGGATCAAACATGATGTCTGGCGACTTGAAAGCACCTTCCACATACCACGTAAAATTACCTGCGGTTAAGGTATTGTAAGCCGAAAAAGCATAAGTATTGTAAGCAATCTTTATGGTATCTTGCGGCGTATAAGAGCCAATAGCCGAAGTCAATTGCTGCACCGAAGCATCATCGAACGTGCGATTTACGATGCCAATACCTGGCGAAAGCGTAAAGGTATGCGAAC
>JAYUJV010000090.1:0-1355 GCA_043764975.1 Saprospirales bacterium | reverse complement strand
AAAAAAAGCACTCATTTTAATAAAGTGAGTGCTTTTTTTATCGAAATAAAATTTATAGCTTTGTCAAAAAAATTGTATTATTTGATTTTCGATTCACGTTTCAGATTACATTCGACTTGCCGTCAGCCTACAATTGAATGGTGCTATCGTAGAAGGCTCCGCCAATAAAGCATTAAAACCTTACAATATCTCTGTACAGCAATTCAATATATTAAGAATCTTGAAAGGAAAATATCCCGAAGGATATTGTGTAAAAGAATTGACACTACGCATGGTGGACAAAAACTCTAATGCCTCGCGTTTGGTAGATAAACTGGGCGATAAAGGACTGATAACAAAGTCAATATCTTCTGCCGATCGTAGAGAGTTGCTGGTGCGAATTACGGATACTGGCTTGCAACTTATCGAATCTAGCTCCGTAGAATTGGAAAGTAACATCAATAAAACGCTTTCGCAAATATATACTGAAGACGAAGCGCAACAATTGTTGGAATTGTTGAATCGAATTTCTAATTGATAGCATTTTTTTTGCTTGTAAAGCAAGATAAAGACCTCCTAAAATCAAGACGATTTTAAGAGGTCTTTCTTTTTTTGAGTTATTCGATTTCAAACAAGGAGAAATTTATATCCCAAAATTAAAAATCAATAAATTTAAGTTGCCTTAAAATCCTAGATTTTAAGAATGTTATTATCTTTGCTAAAGTCAATTGTAGTTATATGATGTTGCATCCATCAATCTAAATAATTGATTAATAATTGATTACTTTTTTTTCATTTTTACCACAACCACACATGATTTCATATAGCATACAAAACAAAGTAGCGCACATTACGCTCAATCGCCCAACGGTTTTCAATAGCTGCAATCGCGAGATGGCTTTGGCATTCCAAGCCGCGCTCGACGAAGCAGCTGCCGACGACAACGTGCGCGCCATTTACCTCACTGGCGAAGGTAGAGCCTTTTGTGCAGGGCAAGACCTCGGCGAAATAGTAGATCCGAATGGCCCACCGCTGACCGTGATTTTGCAAGAACATTATAACCCAATAGTGACACGTTTGCGGAGTATCGAAAAACCAATTATAGCAGCCGTGAATGGCGTTGCAGCAGGCGCGGGCGCAAATATCGCCTTGGCTTGCGATGTGGTGGTGGCCACCGAAAGCGCTTCGTTTATACAAGCATTTAGCAAAATTGGCCTCATTCCAGACAGCGGTGGCACGTTTTTTCTGCCGCGCATAATCGGGTTTCAGAAAGCAAGTGCTTTGATGATGCTTGGCGACAAAATTAGCGCCATCGAAGCCGAACGCATGGGCATGATTTATAAATATTTTGCTGACGATGTGTTCAAGGCCGAAAG
>JAYUJV010000089.1:0-3714 GCA_043764975.1 Saprospirales bacterium | reverse complement strand
TTCTTTTGGAAAAGTAATCAAAAATCACTCTCTTTTATTTTGAGAAGTGTGCGTTTTTCTTCCCACAAAGAATGCGCTTTTATTTAACTTTCGTTCCTAAGTCAATATGTAAAGGATCATGTGTGATGTTCCAACCTTCTTTTATTAAAGCATTTTTAACAATTTGATGATATAAATCTTTAGCCATTGAGTTTTTTATGCAAATATAACATCTTTTTCACAAAAAAGAAAAATACTTCCAATGGAACTCAAGCTCAATTGTTAATATTTTAGTACAAATAGAATAAAACACGTATTTTTATCAAAAATTAAAACAATGAAAAATTTAATCTATATATTTTTATCAATATTTGTTTTTTCAAATTGCAAAAAACAAGTAATTGACCCAATAAAACCGCCAACGGTTGATTCTACGATTATCGTAAAGAATTTTGAGATACCAAAATTGAAAGATATGGTGATGTATGAAGTCAATATTCGTTGTTTTAGTGCCGAAGGTAATTTTGCTGGCATCGTAAAACGTTTGGATAACATCAAATCACTTGGCGTAAATGTGTTGTGGTTGATGCCGATTCATCCAGTCGGAAAAATAAAGTCGGTTGGGCAATTGGGTTCACCGTATTCGGTTCAAAATTATTTAGAAGTCAATCCCGAATTTGGTAGTTTAGCCGATTTCAAAACATTAGTTGCGGAAGCACATAAGCGCAATATGGCGGTTATCATTGATTGGGTGGCGAATCATACGGCTTGGGACAATCCTTGGTTGGCCAATAAAAATTGGTACTCGCAAGATGCGGCTGGCAACGTAACGATTCCAGCAGGAACAAACTGGCAAGACGTGGCTGATTTAAATTTTGGAAATGCCGAAATGCGCCTCGAAATGATAAAATCTATGAAATACTGGGCAAAATACGTCAAAATAGATGGTTTTCGATGTGATGCAGCCGATTTTGTACCTTTCGATTTTTGGAAACAAGCCTTAGATTCTTTAAAAAATATCCCTAATAGAAATCTGATTATGCTTGCAGAAGGGAATCGGAAAGATCATTTTGCAGCAGGTTTTCAACTCAATTATAGTTGGGATTTTTATAACCAATTGAAAAAAATTTATACAAAAAACACAATTGCAAGTAACTTGAGTTTCGTTCAAAATAGTGAATATACGAACATCGGCACAACTGGGCAAAAGCTACGATTCACGACCAATCACGACGAATCAGCTTGGGACGCAACGCCAATGTATCTTTTTGGAGGAAAAGACGGTTCGCTTTCAGCCTTTGTGTTGTGTACTTTTATGGGCGGTGTGCCGCTTATTTATAGCAGCCAAGAAGTTGGTCGTTACGGAACGTTGCCTTTTTTCTCGCGTAGTGCTATAAACTGGAACGAAAATAAAGATATAGAAACGGAATATATTCGCTTGATGAAAATTCGGACAAGCAGCGAAGCCTTCAAACAAGGTACTTTAGAAGCCTTAGAGTCAGATCCGAACGTGACAGGTTTTATTAGAAAATATCAAAATGACGAATATTTAATCCTCGTCAATACACGTGACCAAGTGATTGATTACGATTTACCTACAAATATTGCCAATACCAATTGGCTAAATACTAGCGATAATTCCAATTTAAAATTGGGAACTGTCTTGAATTTACAGCCGTATCAGTATTATATTTTGAAAAAATAATATGGTTCTAATAATTTTTTTTGTAGGAAATTCAAAATATCTGTTTTCTACTCTATTATAGTAGAGTATTAAGTATGAAAGTATTAAGTATTACAGTTTTTACAATACTTAAAAATCTCACTATTAGTATATTACAACGACTTGAATACTTGATACCCAAATACTTAATACTTTTAAAAAATCCCAAAAACTTACTATAATTTGTACTTCCACAAAAAACTTAAAAGTACAAATAAGATTTTAATACAAATCCCAATCGCCGATGTGGTTGGCGAAAATTTTGGCAAGGTTCGTAGCATCAGTCAACGCTCGATGTTGAGCGCCTTTAAAATCAATACGTTCTAATTTACAAGCTGTCAGTAAACTGGGACCTTTTTGTAGTTTTTTTATTTCTGTATATTGTGGTCGAAGATTCACAAAACGGTCGAGCCAATCCGACTCTTGGCGATGCAATTTGCAATCTGCACGCAATTGTTTTCGATCAAAATCGCCCCAAGCGCAAAGTGCGTAGGCTTCATTGTCCACATCAATCCAATCTTTAAACAATTCAATGACCGTCGGAAATGTTTTGGCATAGTCAATAGAACTTTGACTAATATTCGTCAGCTCTTTACAATAGCTTGATAATGAGGGATTTAGAACAGGTTTTACAAATCTCGAAAACGAATCTCGAATATCTCCATAGTCATCTACCAAGACTGCACCGATTTCGATGGTCTCTTGTGCGAGGTGTGTCGGCGCATTGGGCCAACAAGTTGCTTCTATGTCGAAAATGATGTAGTTCATAATTGCCCAATCAGCGTTTAAATCATTTTTATTGGATAATTATTCCAACTAACTTTTCGATGCAAACCGTAACTATCCAAACGATTGTGGTAGAAATACAAAAGATTAAAATTTTTACTTTCAATGTCGCCATCATCCGTAAAAAGCAAAGGTTTATTGATGTGATAAATGCCTAATTCTGCGATGCCATTTTGAACCAATTCATCGATTGGTAAGTGCATTTGCTCAGAAAGTTTTAGTAGTCCATCTTTTTCAGCCTGAATCAATTTTTGTTGCAATTGCGTTGCTGCGCCAATAAATGAGGCTTTAGGGAATACAAAATCTTCAGGCAAAAGTCTTAAAACGGCGAATAAATCGAGTTTTGAATCATAGTTTTTTAATAAATTAAAGGCAATATAAGCTACAAAATGGCTCGTCAAAACGACGTTTTCAGCCTTGAAACGCTCTACAATTTTTTCAGACAATAAACGTGTATATTCTTCTTCGCGTTGCAAATCTTGTTTTATTTCGCCATTTGTCAAAAAATATTGCGAAATATCAATTTTATTTCCAAATTTATCAATACTTTCTCCGTTTTGGCCTACAAAATTACCCAACACGTCCATCGGTTTGCCAAAACTAAGCGTGATTTCGGAATCTTCCGAGAAAAATTTCCAAATATATTGTAACCATTTTCTAAAACTATAAAATTCGTCTTTTCCAATTTTAAAATATCGTTCTTTACCAGTAATTTTCAGATGCGAATCTACCAAAAACTGAGCTTCGAGCACAAAATGATAACTCATAACCAACGGCACTACAAATATTTTATCGTTTGGATTTTTGACAGCTTTTGAGCGTTGCGCCTCAATTACTGTACCTAAAAGGCCAAGTTTTAAGCGAGATTCGAGCGTGCCACTACGAGAGCGCGTGCCACCTGGAAAAAATAAACTATTTGTGCCGCGCTGCATCGAAAGATTCGACATGGCTTTTAGCGTTTCGAGATAAATATCGTTCTTTTTTCTACGATCTACCCGATATGCACCCAAACGATTCATAAAATATGCAGCTGCGCCACTGTTATACAAATTCAGCCCAGCACCATACGAAAATGAAGGCAATCCAAGTACTTGATCCATCACAAAACCTACCAAAATGGAATCTAAATTGGAAAAATGCGTTGGTAAAATGACAACCGTTCCTTCTTTTATGAGGTTATGAATTTGGTCTATGTCGCCTACTATTTTGAATCGGTCGGCAATCTG
>JAYUJV010000088.1:0-1356 GCA_043764975.1 Saprospirales bacterium | reverse complement strand
TTGGCTTGTTTGCCAAAATTAATCATAGAAGCGGCTTGTGCGCCATACACATTGTCACCCATTTCGATCACATTCAGATAAGCCTCCATGATGCGCTCTTTACTCCAGAATATCTCGATGAGCAGCGTAAAATAAACTTCAAAACCCTTGCGCAACCATGAGCGCGAAGGCCACAAAAACACATTTTTGGCCACTTGCTGACTGATTGTACTTGCACCACGCACAGGACGACCACGTTTTTTTAGCTTTTTATTGGCATCAATGGCTTTTTCGATGGCTTGAAAATCGAAGCCATTGTGTTCCTCAAAATTTTGATCTTCGGAACAAACCACCGCCAACACGAGGTTGTCAGAAATCTCTTCTATCGGCACCCATTCTTTGTACCAGTCTGCAGGTTTGCCGTTCCATTTGTTTTCAAACGAACGTTGCACCATTAGTGGTGTAACAGGAATTGGCACAAATCGGTACAAAATAACGAGTGCTATACTAAATATAAAAAACCCAAGCGCCAAGCGACCTATCCAAAAAGTTACCTTTTTTACCCAATTCGGCCAATTGGCATAATTTAAAAACGAAGCAATTTTTGATTTTTTCGTTGTTTTTCGTTGATTTTTCGTAGCCATACGTAGTTTTAAAATTTGAACAAATGTATTATATATATTTTAATATTTTTAATGTATGATAATAATATTGAATAATAAATGTACGAACGCAGCTTTTGACAGCAATTTTTGCTATCAATTTATTATCTTTGCAAAAAAAGTAAATAGAAAAATATGGAACAATGGGAAATAGATTTTGAGTGGTTGCGTGTACGACATGTGGTAAAAAATAAATTTCATAAAACCGAATTGCCTGATACAAACGCCATTCTTTTTTTGATTGGTATGCAAGAACTTGGGCGACTGAAAGAAAAATTTACGAAAGAAGAAAAACAAGACCTCATGCACATCGCTATTTGTAGGTTATTGAGCATAGATGGTTACTACGAATTCCTCGGTCGCGATGCCGAAGGTTGGCCGCATTGGAAACAAGTGATGCCTTTCGCCCAAAAAGGCGTGAATGAGCAAGAGCAAATCATACAGCAATACATCATACAATATTTTAAGGATTTAGAGGTCGAAAATGGCGGTTTGGAATAAATGGGAAAGTCGGTTATTCGGTTAGTCATTTTTGTCAGTTAGTCCTTGATAGTCAATGCTATATGTTTATATAAGTATATAGTTTTGTTCTAATTTCTTGAAATTACTCCAATAATATTCTTTTATGATGAGAGAAGATTTTTTACATTTTATATGGCGTTTTAAAAAATTTAATTGGCTTAATCTCCAAACTACACAAGGCGAAACGGTCGAA
>JAYUJV010000087.1:0-3724 GCA_043764975.1 Saprospirales bacterium | reverse complement strand
TATTTGTGTATAACATTGAAAATGAAACAATTACAACATGGATAAAATAATTCAGTATCAAAAAATAATTTTAAATTATTTTCAAGAATTGAAAAATTGGCAGTTTTCGGGCGACGATTGCGCATTCATTACAGACTTAGAACATGGTCATTTTCAGATCATGTCTTATGGTTGGAACAAAGAGCAAACGAAATATATGACCAATATCATTATTCATTATCAGTTAAAACCTGATGGGAAAATATGGATTATTGAAAATAAAACTGAAGAAGATGTAGCACAAGCCCTAACCAATCGCGGTGCTTCAAAAGATGACATTGTTCTCGGCTTTATTCCTCAACGTGCCAGACAACATACAGGTTATGCTTTGGCATAGATTTTTTAAATTAAATAAATCATTTCAATAAAAAAAAGTGCAATCAACTGAATATCAGCGGATTGCACTTTTTTTTATTTATCTCTCAACTCGCGTCTAAGGATTTTGCCAACGTTGGTTTTGGGTAGTTCGGTTCGGAACTCAACGTATTTCGGAATTTTGTAGCCAGTCAAGTTTTCTCTACAAAAAGCGATGATTTCCTCCTTGGTCAGCGAATCGTCTTTTACGACAATGAATACTTTTGGTACTTCTCCCGCTTTGTCGTCTTTAACGCCAACGGCTGCTACTTCGAGCACTTTTGGGTGCATGGCTATCACGTCTTCAATCTCGTTTGGATAGACATTGAAACCCGAAACCAAAATCATATCTTTTTTACGATCCACGATTTTGAAATAACCGTCTTCGCTCATAAAGCCCATGTCGCCAGTGCAAAGCCAACCATCTTTGACCATTTCGGCTGTTGCTTCTGGTCTGTTATAATAGCCTTTCATAATTTGCGGCCCACGCGCGAGTATCTCGCCTACTTCGCCAACTGGCATCAATTGCCCATTGTCATCAGCGATACAAACTTCGGTGGATGGCACTGGAAAACCGATTGTGCCAATACGACCACTGCCGTCTATAAAATTGGTCGTGATCACTGGCGAAGATTCCGTCATGCCATAACCTTCGGCGAGGTAACAACCAGTCGTAGCTTTCCACTTTTCGGCTACGGCACTTTGCACTGCCATACCGCCACCAGATGTGATTTTTAGGCCACTAAAATCTTGTTTTTCAAAATCTTTATGATTCAATAAGGCATTAAACAACGTATTAATACCTGTCATAACGTTTATTTTATGCGCCTTAAACTCCGCAATCACACTCGGCAAATCTCTTGGATTGGTGACCAATACGTTTTTCACGCCTACGCCCATAAACGCCAAACAATTGACCGAAAACGCAAATATATGATACAAAGGCAACGGACTCAACGCCACAACTGGTTTTGTCATATCTAAATACGGCAGCATAACGGCGCGAATCTGAAACATATTGGCAATCAAATTTCGGTTGGTCAGCTCTGCGCCTTTCGATACACCAGTTGTGCCACCAGTATATTGCAACAAAATAGTATCGTCGTGCGCACCAGTCCAAGGCGTGATGGATTTAGCTTTGCCAGCAGCGAGTGCCGCTGAAAACGTAATAGCATTGGGCAAGTCGTAACTCGGCACCATTTTTTTGACGTTACGGACTACAAAGTTCACAATCCAACGCTTCGGGATAGACTGCATTTCGCCGATTGAAGCCGTAATGATGTGTTTTATGTTCGTTTCGGCAGCGATTTGTTGAAAATTAGCAGCAAAATTTTCGCAAATCACAAGCGCTGTTGCACCCGAATCATTGAATTGATGCTTCATTTCGCGCGGCGTATAAAGCGGATTTGTGTTTACCACAATCATGCCTGCACGCAATGCGCCCATGAGCGCAATCGGATATTGCAAGAGATTGGGCATCATCAAAGCAATGCGATCGCCAGGTTTCATACCGATATGATGCAAATACGCTGCAAAATCATGCGATTTTCGGTCGAGTTCCTCAAAAGTCAAGTTTTTGCCCATGCAATAAAACGCGTCTTGCGTTTTGTATTTCTTAAAAGTTTCCTCGAACATATCCACCAAACGCACATAAGTCGAAGTCGATATTTCGGCAGGGATTACCGAGGGATAAAGTTTTAGCCAAGGTTTTGATTCGTAGCTCATGTTTTGTATGTTTTTGTAGTTATTTAATTCTTTTATTATTGTTGAATTTTAGTTTTTTTGATGTATCGTTTGGATATTCAATTAGCAATAGGCAATTATACCAAAGTGCATACGGTTTTACCCTTTTTTATTCAAAGGCAAATGCTACTTATTTTTAACACGAATTTCACTCTAATTAACGAATTACACGAATCGTAGATAAATAATTTCACTAATTTTGAAACTTACGTTTCAATTCTTAGAGTACAATTTTTAGCGAAAAGTGTAAAACCTTATGCAATACAGCATAGCAACTACTTTCGAGTAAAATTTGCCTATTTTAATTTGCTTATTGCTAATTGCCAATTGAACTGACTATTTTGTAAAATCCAATAAATTTAATCCTATTCGATAAATGCCTAAGCTGTTACCAGTTTTTACTTTAAAATTTGCTATTTTTGCATTTTCTTATTAAAGTACGAATTACGTTAATATTTTGCGATTAACAAAGCAAAATGTATTTATTTATTAAAAATATTTTAAAACAAAAATATAATTATGAACATAAAGTTATTTACGATTGCAATAATGTTGATGTTGTTTTCATTTCCAAAAAAATTATCCGCACAAAACTACAACGGCGAACTCATCTTCAATGCCATGACGATTTATGAGCGTCCGTTTCAAGGTAGATCTATCTTGAAACCCAAAAATGCACTCGTTGCGATTAGTGGCTTACGCTATAAATATTATTACTCGAATGATGTGTTGTTTAAAGCCGCCATATTGTACAATTCATATAACACGCTTGACAATTTCAAAAAAATTGCGAAAGCAGATCGACCGAAAGATAGAGTTTATACCGTTACAGGTCGTATCGGTGCTGAATATCGTTTGTTTACTGAAGAAAGTTTTATACAACCTTATTTCGGTTTAGATGTTTATTATCAATATTCAAATCTAAATTCTGTACTAAAAGGTGTGGTTGATGAGCAACATGGCGCTATAAATGAATATGGAATCAGTCCGTTGGCAGGTTTGCACTTGAATCTTTCAAAAACGTACGTTTTTTCATTTGATACGGCATGGAATATTGCTAATTATTCGGGGAGTTCATCTATCAAAACCGACAATGGCGAAACGTCGCAAACCACAAAAGGTGGACGAAATTATTGGGTACCGATTTGTAGTTTTGGTATGGGCGTGAGGTTTTAAATTTGGGAGTTGCAGGCAAAAGTACAGAAAAATGGTAATATATTCGTTTGGAAAATTACTCGTTTCAATAGGCAATAAACAATACGCAAAATTTGCAAATTGCTTATTCTCAATTGCTCAATAACTCATGTTACGAATAACATTTTTTAATTGAAAAATAAAGACTTCATATTACTCTAAATTGGTACGTTTCGGGCTGTGCCTTGTAGAAATTCGGGTTTTTGCAAAATGAAGTCGGAAGAAGCAGAAAACTGTTTGAAGTCTGGCGAAGCCGACGAGTTTTTTCTGCGCCGACGTAATTTTAAGCAAAAACTACGGAATTTATGCAGAGCACTTGATTTTTTTGGTTACTTTTTTCATCAAGGAAAAAAGTGACAAAAGACCAGCTAAATAGTTCCGACAAATCAAACTC